>CALIDR010000033.1 GCA_938022295.1 uncultured Burkholderiaceae bacterium | reverse complement strand
GCGCGGTCGAAGCCGGGGAAGTCGGCCAGCCGGCGCAGGTTGACGTTCTCGCTGCGCAGCCGCCGCACCGCGGCGAGCACGGCGCCGCCGATGTCGATGCCCCGCAGGTCGATGCCCGGCGCCAGCCGGTAGGCCGCCGGGCCGGCGATCTCGGGCAGCAACTGGTCGCGGCGGCCGCGCATCGCCAGCGCCCAGGTCAGCGGCATCAGCGGGTGCAGGTGCTCGCGCCGCCCGGCCAGCGGGTGCGCGGGCGCCGAGTCAGTGGACGCCGCCTCGACGTGCAGCACCTGCAGGTCCGCCAGCCGCAGCGCCAGCAGCTCGGCCAGCGGCAGCGGGCAGTGGAACAGGTGCTCGCGCGGGTACAGCGTCAGCGGCAGCACGCGGTCGTCGAGTTGCAGGTGGATCGTCAGCGCCTTCGCGTGCCGCACCGCGGCGGCGACGACTTCGAGCGGCTCGGTCTGGCGGCCACCCAGTTCGAAGCGGCGCAGATCCTCTTCCAGCGACGGGCTCAGCGTCGAGCGGCGGCCGCTCGGCGCGCTGTCGAGCGCGTCGGGACCGAACGCGTCGAGGTAGCGCCGGAAGGCGCTGACGCGCAGCAGGTCCGGCGCATCCAGCGGCAGGGTCGGTTCGAAGTCCACCAGGCGTTCACTCGTCCACCGCCGCGTGGGCCGCGGCTGATGCTCCCTGCAAGCACCGATGGTACGCGACGCCGCGTGACGCCCCGGTGTCGCGCCCCGCGTTCGCGGGGGGTCAGCGGCGCTGCGCGGCCACCGCGCGCCAGAAGCGCGCGTCCTGGCCGGTCGCGAAGTTCACGCGCATCAGCGACGTCGGCCGCCGCGTGGCGTGGAACAGTGCGCCCGGGGCGATCAGCCAGCCCTGGTCGAGCATCGCCTCGGCAAGGCGCTGGGTGTCCACGCCGACGTCGACCCAGCCGAACAGCCCCTGCGGCGGCGCCGCGAAGCGGCAGCCGGCGGCCTTGGCCAGCGCACAGGTGCGCCCGCGCGCTGCGGCGAGGCGCTCGGCCACCCGCTCGGCGTGGCGGCGCAGCAGCCCCTGGCCGAGGCAGTGGGCCACCGCGCGTTCGGGCAGCGACGGCGTCGACAGCGACGTCAGCAGCTTCAGGTCGACCAGCCGCGCGACGATCGCGGCCGGCGCGGCGACGAACCCCACGCGCCAGTCCGGCGCGAGGATCTTCGAGAACCCCGAGACGTAGACCGTGCGCTGCAAGCCGTCGAGCGCGGCCAGCCGCGGCGCGTGCGCCGGCGCGAGCCAGGCGTAGCTGTCGTCCTCGACGATCGTCAGGTCGAACGCTTCGGCGAGCTTGAGCAGCCGGTGCGCGGTCGCGAGCGCGAGCGAATGGCCGGTCGGGTTGTGCAGCACCGACACCGTCACGTACAGCCGCGGGCGGTGTTCGTGCAGCAGCCGCGCCATCTGCTCGAGGTCGGGCCCCTGCGCGCCGCGGGCCACCGGCAGCACCCGCATGCCGAGCTGCGCCAGCCGCGCGAACTCGACCGCCCAGCCCGGCTCGTCGACGAGCACCGCGTCGCCCGGCTGCAGCAGCGCGCGCGAGACGAGGTCCAGCGCCTGCGTGGCGCCGGTCGTCGTCACGATGCGGCCCGCATCGGCGGCCACGCCGAGGTCGGCCAGGCGCTGCGCGAGCGCGTCGCGCAGCGCCGGATCGCCCGCCGGGTCGCCGTAGGCGCCGAACGACGCCCCGCCGGCGATCGCACGCCGCAGCGCGCCGTGCAGCAGCGGCTGGTCGACCCACTCCGGCGGCAGCGTGCCGCTGCCGGGGTCGGCACGGCCTTCACCGCGGTGGAACATGCTGCGGATCAGCGCCGTGGCGTCGATCGGCGACGGCCGCGGCGCGGCGCCGGCAGCAGGCGCCGCCTCGCGCGGCTCGCGCACGAAGTAGCCTCGCTGCGGCCGCGCCTCGACCAGGCCCTGCGCGAGCAGGCGGTCGTAGGCGGCGACGACGGTCGTCGCGCTGACGCGGTGGCGGCGCGCGCATTCGCGCACCGACGGCAGCCGTGCGCCCGCAGGCAGCAGGCGGGCGCGGATGCGCTCGGCGTAGCGCTGCGCGAGCTGCTCGACGAGTGTCGTCGGGCCGTCGCGCCGCAGCGCGGCGGCCTGCGGGGCGGAGGCGTCCGGCGAAGGCATCGAGGCGTCCATCGGCGCGACGCTGTGCGGCCCGCCGGACCAGCACAGTACATCGGCTGTGCATCTCAACTGTAGTGGGACTGTACTGGTCAGCGGCCTAGACTGCGCGCGTTGAACGACACCATGCGCGGCCTGACCCTCGGCGGGGTGGCGGTCGTGATCTTCGCGCCGACGCTGCCGATGGCGCGGCTGGCCGTCGGCGACGCGGCGGCGCCGCCGCTGCCGCCGGCCTTCGTCGCGCTGCTCACGGCGTGGGCGCTGCTCGGCGAGACGCTGCAGCCGGCCACGCCGTGGTGCACGCTGGCGGTCGCCGGCGTGGTGTTCGTCGGCCGGCGCATGCGCGGTCGGCACCCCTCGTCGAAGAGGAGCCCTCGATGCCCTGGACCCTGGCCCGCCGCGCCGAGCGGCTCCAGCCGTCGGTGATCCGCGAGCTGCTGAAGCTCACCGAGCGCCCGGGCGTGATCTCGCTGGCCGGCGGCCTGCCGGCCAGCGACGCCTTCCCGGTCGACGCCGTGCGCGAAGCCACCGCGCGCGTGCTCGCGACGTCGCCGCGCGAGGCGCTGCAGTACGCGGCGAGCGAAGGCTTCGGCCCGCTGCGCGAGTGGGTCGCCGACCACCTGCGCGCGAAGGGGCTGCGCGTCGACGCCGCGCAGGTGCTGATCACGACCGGTTCGCAGCAGGGGCTCGATCTCGTCGGCAAGGTGCTGCTCGACGCCGGCAGCACCGTGGCCGTCGAGGCGCCGACCTACCTCGGCGCGCTGCAGGCGTTCGCCCCGTACGAGCCGCGCTGGCACGTGCTCGACGACGACGGTGCAGGCCCGTGCCCGCAGGCGATCGCCCGCGCCGGCGGCGCGCGCTTCGCATACCTGCAGCCGAACTTCCAGAACCCGAGCGGGCGCTGCCTCGACGCGGCGCGGCGGCACGCGCTGGCCGACGCGGCGCACGACGCGCGAGTGCCGATCGTCGAGGACGACCCCTACGGCGAGCTCTGGTTCGACGCCCCGCCCCCGCCGCCGCTGGCGGCCCGCGCCGGCGACGGCGCGCTGTACCTCGGCTCGCTGTCGAAGGTGCTCGCGCCCGGGTTGCGGCTGGGCTACCTCGTCGCGCCGAAGCGGCTGTTCCCGAAGCTCTTGCAGGCCAAGCAGGCGACCGACCTGCACACGCCGGCGTTGAACCAGCGCATCGCCCACGCGCTGCTGGCCGAAGGCGGACTCGCGGCGCATCTCGCGACACTGCGGCGGCTGTACCGCGGCCGGCGCGACGCGATGCACGCCGCGCTCGGGCGCCATCTGCCGCCCGGCTGCCGCTGGACGCCGCCGCGCGGCGGCATGTTCTTCTGGGTCGAGCTGCCGGCCGGCATCGACGCCGCGGCGCTGCTGCCGGCGGCCCTCGACGCCGGCGTCGCGTTCGTGCCCGGCGCGGCGTTCTACGCCGACGCGCCGCGCGCCCACGCACTGCGCCTGAGCTTCGTCACCGTCGACGCCACGACGATCGAGCGCGGCGTGGCCGCGGTCGCCACCGTGCTGCAGCGCGCGCTCCGTTCGCGATGAACCGCGCGCCCACGGGTGCGTGCCCATCGCGGCGGGTGTTGCGCTGCCGCCGCATTCGCGCATGGCGGCCGAGCGTGTTCGTCGAGGCGCGCGCTACATTCGCGGCGGCTGCCCCGCGCAGCATCCACACCATCACGAGACACGCGAAAGGGCGACATGGTCACCGTCAAGAGAGCGAAGAAGTCCGAAATGGCGCAGGCCGCCGACAGCATTGCCGAAGCCGCGCATCACGTCGGCCAGGCCGTGAGCCAGAAGCTCGATCAGGTCGGCAGCGCGGCGTCGGCCGAGCTCGACAAGGCCAAGGCCGCGGCGCTGAAGAAGCGCGACCAGGTGATGAAGAAGTTCGAAGCCCTGATGAAGAAGGCCGAGGCGCGCGTGGCCAAGGCGCGTGCCGACGCCGAGAAGTCGGTGCGCGCGGCAATGCGCAAGGGCGACCAGAAGGTGCAGGCGGCGCAGAAGAAGCTCGCGTCGCTGCAGGTCGCGGCCGAGCGCAAGGCCAAGGCCGCGGCGAAGAAGGTCGAACGCGAAGCGGCGGCGCTGCGCAAGGCGGCGCAGAAGAAGCTCGCCGCGGCCAAGAAGGCGGTCAAGGCCCCCGCGAAGAAGGCGCCGGCCAAGAAGGCCGCGGCGAAGAAGGCCCCCGCCAAGAAGGCCGCGCGCAAGACCGCGTCCGCGGCCGCCTGAACCGCGGCGGACGGTGGCGGCGATGCGCCACCGCTTCACGCAGCTCGACGTCTTCGCCGACCGCGCGACGGCCGGCAACCCGGTGGCCGTCGTGCACGACGCACGCGGCCTCGACGACGCGGCGATGGCCGCGTTCGCGCGCTGGACGAACCTGTCCGAGACGACGTTCCTGCTGCCGCCGGGCGACCCGCGCGCCGACTACCGGGTGCGCATCTTCACGCCGACGACCGAGCTGCCGTTCGCCGGCCACCCGACGCTCGGCACCTGCGCGGCCTGGCTGGCCGCCGGCGGCGTGCCGCGCGATGCCGACGTGGTGATCCAGCAATGCGGCGTCGGCCTCGTGCGCGTGCGCCGCGAGGGCGCGCGGCTCGCGTTCGCGGCGCCGCCGCTGCGCCGCAGCGGCCCGCTGGACGACGCGCTCGTCGCCCGCATCGCCGGCTGGCTGCGCGTGGCGCGCACCGACATCGTCGCCCACCAGTGGGTCGACAACGGGCCGCCGTGGGCTGCCGTGCTGCTGCCCTCGGCCGCCGCGGTGCGGGCGCTGCGCCCGGACTTCGGCGGCGCCGGCGACGCGATGGTCGGCGTCGTCGGGCCCGAGGCGCCGGGCGCGCCGACCGCGTTCGAGGTGCGCGCGTTCTTCCCGGCCGGCCAGGGCATCGGCGAGGACCCGGTGACCGGCAGCCTGAACGCCGGGCTGGCGCAGTGGCTGATCGGCGCCGGGCTGGCGCCTGCGCGCTACGTCGCCGCGCAGGGCACGGCGCTCGGCCGCGCCGGGCGCGTCTTCGTCGAGCGCGACGCGGCCGGCGACTGCTGGATCGGCGGCCACGTCGTGGCGTGCATCACCGGCGAGTTGCGCCTGTGAACGCCGCCGTCGACCACCTCGTCGTCGCCGCGGCGTCGCTCGCCGAAGGCGCGACATGGTGCGAGGCGACGTTCGGCGTCGCCCCCGAGCCCGGCGGGCGCCACCCGCTGATGGGCACGCACAACCGGCTGCTCGCGATCGGCGGGCCGGCCTTCCCGCTCGCCTACCTCGAGATCATCGCCGTCGACCCCGCCGCCCCTCGCCCCCCGCGGGTGCGCTGGTTCGGGCTCGACGACCCGGCGCTGCAGCAGCGGCTGCGACGCGACGGCCCGCGGCTCGTGCACTGGGTGGCGCGCACCGACGCGCTCGACGCGACGCGCGCGACGCTCGCCGCCGCAGGGCTCGAACCCGGGCCGATCGTCGACGCCGCGCGCGACACGCCGGCCGGGCTGCTGCGCTGGCGCATCACGGTGCGCGACGACGGCGCGCTGCCGGCCGGCGGCGCGCTGCCGACGTGGATCGCCTGGGCCGGGGCGCATCCGGCGGCGACGCTTCCGGCGCGCGGCGTCGCGCTGCGGGCGCTCGGGATGCGCGGCGTGCCGGCGGCGGCGGCCGGGCTCGTCGCCGCCACGGGGGCCGGGATCGCGGCGGGCGACGGGGCGGCGATCGAGGCGGCGTTCGACGTGCCGGGCGGGACGGTGGTGCTGGTGAGCGGCTGACGCACGCGCGAGGCCGCGGGGCTGGTGCCGTGCGCAGAGCTCGCGGCCTTGGCTTCGGCCCGCCGCCTGCGGCGCGCAAGGCGCGCTGTCGGGCCGTCCAAGCCAGCGCAGGCATGCTTGGAGCCGCGGCCCCCATGCCGCTCGCAGAGCTCGCGGCCTTCGCCCCGTCCAGGCCGACGCAGGTCGGCCTGGAGCCGCGGGGCTCAGTCCTTTCGGTAGGTGTCGTGGCAGGCTTTGCAGGACTGACCGGTGGCACCGAACGCGGCCTTCAGCTGCTCGAGGTCGTTGGCCTTCGCTGCGGTGACGAGCTTGGCGACTTCCTCCTGCATCTTCTTCGCACCCGCGTCGAACTGGGCGCGCTCGGTCCAGATCTTCGGCAGCGCGCGCGTGTCGCCGCGGTCGGTGCCGTCGAGGAACGCGGTGAACGGCAGCGCCGACAGCGTCTGCACGATCTCGGCGTTCGCCGTGGCCGCCGCGGCGTCGAACGGCACCCGGCCCTGCGCCATCGCGCCGATGCGGCTGAAGTGCTGGCCCATCACGAAAAACGCCCCCTTGCGGTACTTGACCGCGTCGTCGGGGCGCTGGAACTGGGCCGCCGCCGGCAGCGCGGCGGTCAGGGCGATGGCGGCCGCGGTCACGGCCAGGGCGAATCGCTGCATGGGAGTCCTCCTTCGGGGGATGGCAAGGGAAGCGCCCGGGCGCGACCCGGGCGGGGCGCAGTGTAGGCAGGGCCGGCGCCCTGTCTGTGACCTCGGTGACAAAGCCGGGCGGCGGTCGCACGGACTTGGCCGCCCGCCGCACGCCGGGTTATGGTTGCGCCTCGCCGCCCGCCGCCGATGCCCGCTGCCGCCGAACCGCCACCTGCGCGCCCCGCTGTCCCGGTGCGCATCTGGGACCTGCCCACGCGGCTGTTCCACTGGGCGCTCGCGGCCTGCGTGATCGGCGCCGTCGTCAGCGCCAAGATCGGCGGCAACGCGATGGTGTGGCACTTCCGCTTCGGCTACGCCGTGCTGGCGCTGGTCGCATTCCGCGTGCTGTGGGGTTTCGCGGGCGGGCACTGGTCGCGCTTCGGCACCTTCTTCCCGACGCCGGGGCGCATTGCGCGCTACCTGCGCGGCACGCCCGCCCCGGGCGAGCACCTCGACGCCGGCCACAACCCGCTGGGCGCGCTGTCGGTGCTGGCGATGCTCGCCGTGCTCGCGGTGCAGGCAAGCACCGGCCTGGTGGCCGACGACGAGATCGCCAGCGTCGGGCCGCTGAACCGCTACGTGGCCGTCGAGACGGGCCTGGCCGCGACGGCCTATCACAAGAACGTCGGCCAGTGGCTCGTGATCGGCCTCGTGACGCTGCACGTGCTGGCGATCGCCGTCTACCTGCTGCGGCGGTGCAACCTGATCGTGCCGATGATCGTCGGCGACAAGACGCTGCCCGCGGGCGTGCCGGCCGCGGCCGACACGCTGGCCACGCGGCTGTTCGCCGCCGTGCTGCTGGCCGGGTGCGCCGTCGTCGTCGCGTGGCTGGTCTCGCTCGGGGCGCCGCTGACGTGAGCGACGACGCGCCCGCGATGCCACGCATCGACGTCGTCGCCGCGGCCGACGACGAGGCGCTGGCGCTCGCGCGCGAGCTGTTCCGCGAGTACGCCGACCAGCTCGGCGTGGACCTGTGCTTCCAGGACTTCGACGCCGAGCTCGCGACGCTGCCGGGCGACTACGCGCCGCCGCACGGCGCGCTGCTGCTCGCCTTCGTCGACGGCGAGCCCGCCGGCTGCGGCGCCGTGCGCCCGCTGCTAGACGTCGACTACGCCAACGCCTGCGAGATGAAGCGCCTGTACGTGCGGCGGGCGTTCCGCGGCTTCGGCATCGGGCGGCTGCTCGCGCAGGCGCTGATGGACCACGCCACCGGCGCCGGGTTCTCGGTGATGCTGCTCGACACGCTCGACGAGATGGAGGCCGCGCGCAGCCTGTACGCCTCGCTCGGTTTCGAGGAGGTGCCGCCGTACTACTACAACCCGCTGCAGGGCGCACACTACCTGAAGGCCGAACTCGGCCGCTGAGGACGCGATGAACCCGTTTCGCCAACTGCTGAAGGCTGCCGGTGGCCGCGCGCCGGTGGGCACCTGGATCCTCTCGGCCAGCCCGCTGGTGGCCGAGGCGGTCGGCCACGCCGGCTTCGACTGGGGCGTCGTCGACATGGAGCACGCGCCGCTGGACGTGCCGGGGCTGATCGGCATGCTGCAGGCGCTCGCGGGCACGAAGATGGTGCCCGTGGTGCGCGTGCCGTGGAACGAGCCGGTGGTCGTCAAGCGCGTGCTCGACGCCGGCGCGACGACGGTGATGTTCCCCTTCGTGCAGAGCGCCGACGAGGCGCGCCGCGCCGTGGCCGCCACGCGCTATCCGCCCGAGGGCGTGCGCGGCATGGTGGGCATGAGCCGCGCCACCCGCTTCGGCACGCTGACGCGCTACGTCGCCGACGCCAACCGCTGCATCGGCGTCATCGTGCAGCTCGAGACGCCGGCCGCGCTCGACGCGCTGCCGGCGATCGCCGAGGTGCCGGGCGTGGACGCCCTGTTCATCGGCCCGGCCGACCTGTCGGCGGCGATGGGCCACGGCGGCCGCACCGACCACCCGGCGGTGATCGAGCGCATGGCGCAGGCCGCCGAGCGGTGCAAGGTGCTCGGCCGGCCGATCGGCACGATCGGCGATTCGCCGGCCGCCGTCGTGCAGTACCGCGCCGCGGGGTTCGACTTCCTCGCCGTCGGCTCCGACCTCGGGCTGCTGATGCGCGGCGCGCAGGCCGCCGCCGGCGCCTTGCGCACG
>CALIDR010000032.1 GCA_938022295.1 uncultured Burkholderiaceae bacterium | reverse complement strand
GAGAAGATCTTGATGATGCGGCTCTGGTTGAGGTTGATGAAGCCCACCGTCGCGTCCATCAGGAAGTTGATCTTGTCGAACAGGAACACGGTGTGGCTGTCGAGCGAGTCGATGTCGCGCAGGATCTGGCGCGCGTCCTCGAACTGCTCGGCGTTGAGCAGGCGGCTGCGCATCAGGAAGCTCAGCGCGCGGCGGGTGTCCATCACGTTGCGGCGGATGCGGCCGTTGAGGTCCTCCTCGCGCGCGATCGCGGCCAGCGCCTCGGCGGCCACGGCGTCGGTGACGTTGGCGTTCTGGCGCAGCACGCTCGCGCTGACCCGCTCCAGGCTGTCGTAGATGCCCTCGAGCACGTCGGCCGAGTACTCGGCGTCGGTGTCGAACAGCTTGAGCAGCACGTCCTTCGCGTCCTCGATCAGCGCCGGCGTGCGCCGCGCGCGCAGGCGCAGCAGGCGGAACACCGGCAGGTCCTCGGCGTGGACGCTGAACAGCACCTTGTCGCGCAGGATGAACGCCACGCGCACGTTGCGCGCCGTCTTGCCCTGCAGCGCGTCCTCGTCGCCCTCGATCAGGAAGTCGGAGCGGATGTGCAGCTCGCCGTTGTCCTCCTCGTAGAAGCGCGCCGACTCCTCGATGTCCTCGTCGGCGACGTCCTCGGGGATCACGAGGCCGAAGCGCCCGGCGATCCAGCCCTTCTCCTCGGACGTGGGCGCTTCCATGTCGACCCACACCGGCTGCAGATCGGCCAGCGCGGCAGCGCTGCCGATCTCTACCTGGAACAGCCGGCCGTTGGCCAGCGTGAAGACGTTGAGCATCGAACTCTCCAGCCGCAGGGCACGGTGCGAGCCCGGACAGCGGGGTGGGGACCGGCGACCGTCTCACCCCGCGCGCCGCATCGCGCGGCGCCCCGCCGGGCGGCGGGCTGGAGCGGACGGTCACCGAGGGTGACTCTGATCCAAGACGATGTCTCCGCAGATCGAACTGCCGATTATCACATCGCCACGCCCGCCCG
Source organism: uncultured Burkholderiaceae bacterium (assembly GCA_938022295.1). Taxonomy (GTDB): domain Bacteria; phylum Pseudomonadota; class Gammaproteobacteria; order Burkholderiales; family Burkholderiaceae_C; genus Calidifontimicrobium. Next base: position 12,762 of record CALIDR010000032.1, on the reverse strand, counting down.
CCGCCGGGCGCGGCGTGCCGTCATCGTCTTGTCACGCCCCTGGTTCGGCGGCACACTGAAGTCGCCCGTCCGGCCCCGCGGGCCGGCGGCAGCTTCCGACGGCAACCCGACAGAAGGAGCGATGGATGAACCTGACGATCAGCGGACACCACCTCGAAGTGACCCCGGCGCTGCGCGAGTACGTCGTGACCAAGCTGGACCGCGTGACGCGGCATTTCGACCAGGTGGTCGACATCAACGTGCTGCTGACCGTCGAGAAGCTGAAGGAGAAGCAGCGACGACAACGCGCCGAGATCACGGTGCACGTGAAGGGCCGCGACATCTTCGTCGAGCAGTCGCACGAGGATCTCTACGCCGCGATCGACCAGCTGATGGACAAGCTCGACCGCCAGGTCGTGCGCCACAAGGACCGCACGCAGGATCACCATCATCACAGCGCCAAGCGCATGGATACGGCGATCTGAGCCGAGTGAACGCGAACTCACCCGGGCGGCCTGCGGGCCGCCTTTTTGCTGCGCCGCAGCATTCGCGCAACAATCACGCTGGCGGGCGGCGCGTCATCCGGCGCCGTCGCAGGTGCGTTGTTATGATTCAACGCCTTGTCACAGTTGCCGGCCGGGGCCTGCGCCGCAGCAGACTGGAGATGTCGCCATGAACCGTCTTGCCGCCATCCTGCCGGCCAGCAACGTGCTGGTGGACGTCGACGCGACCAGCAAGAAGCGGGTGTTCGAGCAGGCCGGTCTGCTGTTCGAGAACCAGCACGCGATCGCCCGCGCGACTGTGACCGACAACCTGTTCGCCCGCGAGCGCCTGGGCTCGACCGGCCTCGGCCACGGGGTGGCGATCCCGCACGGGCGCATCAAGGGGCTGAAAAACCCGCTCGCGGCGGTGCTGCGCGTGCAGCACGCGATCCCGTTCGACGCCCCGGACGACGAGCCGGTGCAGCTGCTGATCTTCCTCCTCGTGCCCGAGGCGGCCACGCAGCGGCACCTGGAGATCCTGTCCGAGATCGCCGAGATGCTGAGCGACCGCGAGCTGCGCGAGCGCCTGAAGACCGAGGCCGACGCGGCCACCGTGCACCGGCTGATCTCCGACTGGGAGCCGCTGAAATCGGTCGCCTGAGGCGCGGCGCGGGCGCATGAAGCCCACGAGCATCAGCGCCGAGGCGCTGTTCGAGGAGCATCGTGCCACGCTGCGCTGGGAGTGGGTGGCCGGCCACGGCCACCCCGAGCGCCCGTTCGCCGAGGCAGCGATCCGCGAGGCGCGCTCGCCCGCCGACCTGATCGGCTACCTGAACTACATCCACCCGTACCGGGTGCAGCTCGTCGGCCAGCGCGAGGTGGCCTACCTGCGCGACGCCCCGCCCGACGTGCAGGAGCGCCGCATCTCGCGCATCGTGACGCTCGAGCCGCCGGTGCTGATCGTCGCCGACGCGCAGGTGCCGCCGGACCGCCTGGTCGCGATCTGCGACCGCGCCGACATCCCCCTGTTCGTGACCCAGGAGTCGGCCGGCCACGTGATCGACGTGCTGCGCGCGTACCTGTCGCAGCGCTTTGCCGAGCGCACGACGCGCCACGGCGTGTTCATGGACATCCTGGGGCTCGGCGTGCTGTTGACCGGCGAGTCGGGGCTCGGCAAGAGCGAGCTCGGCCTGGAGCTGATCTCGCGCGGCCACGGCCTGGTGGCCGACGACGCGGTCGACCTCTACCGCGTCTCGCAGACGGCGATCGACGGCCGCTGCCCCGAGCTGCTGATGAACCTGCTCGAGGTGCGCGGCATCGGGCTGCTCGACATCAAGGCCATCTTCGGCGAGACTGCGGTGCGCCGCAAGATGCGGCTGAAGCTGATCGTGCACCTGGTGCGCAAGGAGACGCTCGAGCGCGAGTTCGAGCGCCTGCCGTACGAGCCGATGTACGAGGAGATCCTCGGCGTGCCGGTGCGCAAGGTCGTGATCGCGGTCGACGCCGGGCGCAACCTCGCCGTGCTCGTCGAGGCGGCGGTGCGCAACACGGTGCTGCAGCTGCGCGGCATCGACACCTACAGCGAGTTCATCCAGCGCCACCAGCGCGCGATGGAGCGCGGCGAGACGGGCTGACGGCCGGGCCCGCAGCGGCGCGGCGCGCGCTCAGCGCGGCCGGTGCGGGCAGTCGGTCTTCGTGCACGCGGCGTACAGCGCCAGCGTGTGCTCCTGCAGCCGGAAGCCGCGCGCCTCGGCCACCGTGCGCTGGCGGGCCTCGATCTCGGCGTCGAAGAATTCCTCGACGCGGCCGCAGGTCAGGCACACCAGGTGGTCGTGGTGCTGGCCCTCGTTGAGCTCGAACACCGACTTGCCGCTCTCGAAATGGCTGCGCGTCAGCAGCCCGGCCTGCTCGAACTGCATCAGCACGCGGTAGACGGTGGCCAGCCCGATGTCAGAGCCGTCGGCCAGCAGCGCCTTGAACACGTCCTCGGCCGTCATGTGGCGCTGCGTGCTGCGCTGGAAGACCTCGAGGATCTTGATCCGCGGCAGCGTCGCCTTCAGGCCGCTGCTCTTCAGTTCTTCGGCGTGCGTCATGGGCGAGGCGGGCGGTCGTGGCACGGCGCGTCGATAGAATGATCGATGATATCGGTGCCACTTGCCCTTGCCGGCGCCGCGACTTCCCCCTGCCGATGATGCCGCCCCTCTCCGCGCACGCGCCCCGCCTGGCGGGGCTGGCACTGTGCCTGCTCGTCGCCGGGTGCGGGTCGACGCCGGGCGCCGCGCCCGGCAGCGGCGTCGTCGGCTGGATCACGCCGTACCGGATGGAGATCGTGCAGGGCAACGCGATCACGAGCGACCTCGTCGCCCAGGTCCGCCCGGGCATGCCGCGCGAGCAGGTGCGCGAGATCCTCGGCACGCCGCTGGTCGAGAGCATCTTCCACGCCGACCGCTGGGACTACGTGTTCACGATCCGCCGCCGCGGTGCCGAGCCGCAGCGGCGCAGCGTCGTCGTCTGGTTCAAGGACGGCGTGCTCGACCGCATCGAGGCGCCCGATTTGCCGAGCGAGCGCGACTTCGTCGCCGACATCACGAACGTGCGGCCGCGGCCGGTGCCGGTGCTCGAGCTGACGCCCGAGCAGCGCGCCGCGCTGCCGGTGCCCGCGCGGCCGCCGGCGCCGGCCGCGGTGCCGCCGGTCGGGCCGGTGCGCGAGTACCCGCCGCTGGAACCCTGAGCTCGCCCATGACGACGGCCGCGCCGTTGCGCATCGCCGTGGCCGGCGCGTCCGGCCGCATGGGCCGCATGCTCGTCGAGGCCGTGCTCGGCGCCGACGACTGCGTGCTCGCCGGCGCGCTCGACCGCGCCGACAGCCCGGCGGTGGGCACCGACGCTGCCGCCTTCCTCGGCCGCGCGAGCGGCGTCGCCGTCACCGCCGACCTGCGCGCCGGCCTCGCGAACGCGCAGGTGCTGATCGACTTCACCCGCCCCGAGGGCACGCTGGCGCACCTGGCGGCGTGCCGCGAGCTCGGCGTCAAGGCGGTGATCGGCACCACCGGCTTCGACGACGCCGGCAAGGCCGCCATCGCCGCGCACGCCGAGCATCTCGCGATCGTGATGGCGCCCAACATGAGCGTGGGCGTCAACGTCGTGCTCGGCCTGCTCGAGGTCGCCGCGCGCGCGCTGCGCGAGGGCTACGACATCGAGATCGTCGAGGCGCACCACCGCCACAAGGTCGACGCGCCGAGCGGCACCGCATTGAAGATGGGCGAGGTCGTCGCCGCCGCGCTCGGCCGCGACCTCAAGGCGTGCGCGGTCTACGGCCGCGAGGGCGTCACCGGCGAGCGCGACCCGTCGACGATCGGCTTCGCGACGATCCGCGGCGGCGACATCGTCGGCGACCACACCGTGCTGTTCGCCGGCACCGGCGAGCGCATCGAGATCACGCACCGCAGCTCGAGCCGCGCCACCTACGCCCAGGGCAGCCTGCGCGCGGCGCGCTTCCTGGCCGACAAGGACCGCGGCCTGTTCGGGATGGACGCCGTGCTCGGCCTGCGCGGCCCAGCGTAGCCCGGCCGTGGGCGATGGACGGCACGACCGCCGGGTACTGGGCGCAGGCCGACGCGGTCGGTCGCGCCGTCGCACTGCTGCTGCTGGCGATGTCGGTGGCGACCTGGGCGCTGATCTTCTGGAAGGGCTGGGTGCTGCGCCGCGCGCGGCGCGACATCGGCCGCGGCGTGCCGGCGTTCTGGGCCGCCCCGACGCTGGACGGCGCGCGCGAGCGGCTGGCGGCGATCGACCGCGAGCAGGTGCTGCTGCCGCTGGTCGACGCCGCCCGCGCGACGCCGGCCGAGGGTTCGCTCGAGACGCAGGCGCACCTGGACTCGCAGCTCACGCGGCGCCTGCGCGACGCCCTGCACCGCGCGCTCGCGCACCTGCAGTTCGGCCAGGTCGTGCTCGCCTCGGTCGGGGCCACGGCGCCGTTCGTCGGCCTGTTCGGCACCGTGTGGGGCATCTACCACGCGCTGGTGGCGATCGCCGCCGCCGGCGCGGTGACGATCGACAAGGTCTCCGGCCCGGTCGGCGAGGCGCTGATCATGACCGCCGCCGGCCTGGCGGTCGCGATTCCCGCCGTCATCGCCTACAACGTGTTCGGCACCTGGGTCGCGGCCAGCGAGGCGGACCTCGAAGGCTTCGCGCACGACCTGCGCGAGATGATGATCGACGCCGCTGGAGCGCCGACGTGAGCTTCGGCAAGCTCGAACGCCCCGGCAGCGGCCGGCCGATGAGCGACATCAACATGACGCCGCTGATCGACGTCATGCTCGTGCTGCTGGTGATCTTCATCATCACCGCGCCGCTGCTGGCGCCGAGCCTGCGGCTGGACCTGCCGCAGGCCGAAAGCGCGACGGTGGGCGAGGCGACCGACTTCGTCACCCTGGCGATCGACGCCGGCGGCACGCTGTACTGGGGCGAGCAGCCGCTGCCGGCGGACGTGCTCGCGCAGCGCCTGGCCGAGGCGGGGCGCCTGAACCCGCGCCTGGAAGTGCAGCTGCGCGCCGACCGCGGCGTGCCCTACGGACGGGTGGCCGAGCTGATCGCGCTCGTGCAGCAGGCCGGTCTCACGCGGGTGGGCTTCGTCACCGAGGCTCCGCCGGCGCCGCGCTGACCCCCTCCCTACAATCCTTCGCCATGAACGAGAAATACCTCCCCGTCGAGGTCGAGGCGGCCGCGCAGCGCCACTGGGCCGAGCGCGACGCCTACCGCGTCGTCGAAGACTCGGGCAAGCCGAAGTTCTACGCCTGCTCGATGCTGCCCTACCCGAGCGGCAAGCTGCACATGGGGCACGTGCGCAACTACACCATCAACGACATGATGGCGCGCCAGCTGCGCATGCGCGGCTACAACGTGCTGATGCCGATGGGCTGGGACGCGTTCGGCCTGCCGGCCGAGAACGCGGCGATCGACAACGGCGTCGCGCCGGCGAAGTGGACGCGGGCCAACATCGCCGACATGAAGGCGCAGATGCAGCCGCTCGGCCTGGCATTCGACTGGTCGCGCGAGATCGCGACCTGCGACCCGTCGTACTACCGCTGGAACCAGTGGTTCTTCCTGAAGCTGCTCGACAAGGGCATCGCCTACAAGAAGACGCAGGTCGTCAACTGGGACCCGGTCGACCAGACCGTGCTCGCCAACGAGCAGGTCGTCGACGGCCGCGGCTGGCGCAGCGGCGCGATCGTCGAGAAGCGCGAGATCCCGGGCTACTACCTCGCGATCACGAAGTACGCCGACGAGCTGCTCGCCGGCGTCGCCGACCCGGCGAGCCCGAGCTACCTCGCCGGCTGGCCCGAGCGCGTGCGCCTGATGCAGGAGCACTGGATCGGCCGGAGCGAAGGCGTGCGCTTCGCGTTCCCGCACGACATCCGCGGCGACGACGGCGAACCCATCGGCGGCGGGCGGCTGTACGTGTTCACGACGCGCGCCGACACGATCATGGGCGTCACGTTCTGCGCCGTCGCCCCTGAGCACCCGCTGGCCGCCCACGCGGCGAAGAAGAGCCCGACGCTGGCCGCCTTCATCGACGAGTGCCGCCACGGCGGCACGACGGAGGCGGAGCTCGCGACGAAGGAGAAGGCCGGTCTGCCCACGGGCCTTTGCGTCACCCACCCGCTGACCGGCGAGGCGGTGCCGGTGTGGGTCGGCAACTACGTGCTGATGGGCTACGGCGACGGCGCCGTGATGGGCGTGCCGGCGCACGACGAGCGCGACTTCGCGTTCGCGAAGACCTACGGCCTGCCGATCCGGCCCGTGATCGCGGTCGAGGGCGAGACGTTCTCCGCCGACGCGTGGGCCGACTGGTATGCCGACAAGCGGCGCGGGCGCTGCGTGAACTCGGGCGTGCTCGACGGCCTGGCGCACGAGGCCGCGGTCGACAAGGCGGCCGAACTGCTCGCCGCCCAGGGTCTGGGCGAGAAGAAGACGACCTGGCGGCTGCGCGACTGGGGCATCAGCCGGCAGCGCTACTGGGGCACGCCGATCCCGATCGTCCACTGCCCGTCGTGCGGCGACGTGCCGGTGCCCGAGCAGGACCTGCCGGTCCTGCTGCCGGAGGACCTGGTGCCCGACGGCAGCGGCAACCCGCTGAACAGGTGCGAGTCGTTCCTGCACGTCGCCTGCCCGCGCTGCGGCGCCGAGGCGCGCCGCGAGACCGACACGATGGACACCTTCGTCGACTCGGCGTGGTACTACATGCGCTACTGCTGCCCCGACAGCGAAGGCGCGATGGTCGACGCGCGCAACGACTACTGGATGCCGATGGACCAGTACATCGGCGGCATCGAGCACGCCGTGCTGCACCTGCTGTACGCGCGCTTCTGGACCAAGGCGATGCGCGACTGCGGCCTGGTGCGCTTCGACGAGCCGTTCACGCGCCTGTTCACGCAGGGCATGCTGCTCAACGAGTGCTTCTACCGCGACGACGCGCACGGCAAGCGGCGCTGGTTCTATCCCGCCGAGGTCGACGTGCGATACGACGAGCGCGGCCACCCGGTGGGTGCCACGGCCAAGGCCGACGGACTGCCGGTGATGCTCGGCGGCATCGAGAAGATGTCCAAGAGCAAGAACAACGTCGTCGAGCCGAAGGACATCATCGCCCGCTTCGGCGCCGACACCGCGCGCCTGTTCACGATGTTCGCCGGCCCGCCGGACCAGAGCGCGGCGTGGTCGGACTCCGGCGCCGAGGGCACCTACCGCTACCTGCGGCGGCTGTGGACGTTCGCCGCGCGCCGCGCCGAGGTCGTGCGCGCCAGCCGCGGCGAGTCGATGGCCGCCTGCAGCCCCGCGGCGCGCGCGCTGCGCCACGAGATGCACACCCTGCTGCGCCAGGTCAGCCACGACTACGAGCGGCTGCAATACAACACCGTCGTCTCGGGCGCGATGAAGATGCTCAACGCGCTCGAGGACGCCCGGCTCGTCGACGGCGTGTGCGACGACGCCGCGCTGCGCGAGGGCCTCGGGCTGCTGCTGCGCGTGCTGTACCCGGCCGCGCCGCACATCGCGCACGTGCTGTGGGTCGAGCTCGGCTACGCCGACGAGTTCGGCGACCTGATCGACGCCCCGTGGCCCGCGGTCGACGAGGCGGCACTGCAGCGCGACGAGATCGAACTCGTGCTGCAGGTCAACGGCAAGCACCGCGGCGCGATCCGCGTCAGCGCCACCGCCGACCGCGCGGCGATCGAGGCAGCCGCCGTCGCCAGCCCCGAGTGCGTGCGCTTCGCCGAGGGCCGGCCGCCGAAGAAGATCGTCGTCGTGCCCGGGCGGCTGGTCAACGTCGTCGTCTGAACCGCGGTGGGCCGGCTCTCGCGGCGTCGCGCCGCCCTGCTGCTGCTCGCAGCCGCCACGGGGGGCTGCGGCTTCGCGCTGCGCCGCGCACCCGACCTGCCGTTCGCGCGGCTGGCGCTCGTCGGCTTCTCGGGCCGCACCGGCACCGCCGACGAGCTGCGGCGTGCGCTGCCCGAAGGCGTCGTCGTCGTCGACGACCCGCGGCAGGCCGACGCCGTGCTCGAGGCGCTCGCCGACGAGCGCCGGCGCAGCGTGTCGGCGACGACGGCCGCCGGCCAGGTGCGCGAGGTGGTGCTCGTCTCGCGCCTCGTCTACCGCCTGAGCACGCGCGGCGGCCAGCCGCTGCTGGCGCCGGTGGAAGTCGCGCAGAGCCGCCAGATGAGCTACAGCGAGACCGCCGCGCTGGCCAAGGCGCAGGAAGAGCAGACCCTGTGGCGGGCGATGGAGGCCGATATCGCGCTGCAGGTGCTGCGCCGCCTGGCCGCCGCCCCCGCGTCCTGAGCGCCGATGCAGCTGCGCGCCGAGCAGCTCGCCGCCCACCTGCGCGACGCGCGCGGCCTGAAGCCGCTGTACGCCGTGCACGGCGACGAGCCGCTGCTCGTGCAGGAGGCGGCCGACGCGATCCGCGCCGCCGCGCGCGCGGCCGGCTTCGCCGAACGCAAGGTGTTCACCGTCTCCGGCGCACACTTCGACTGGAGCGGCGTGCTCGGCGCCGCGCAGGCGATGAGCCTGTTCGCCGAGCGCCAGCTGATCGAGATCCGCATCCCGTCGGGCAAGCCCGGGACGGACGGCTCGCAGGCGCTGCAGCGCTGCGCGCAGACGCCCGCCGACGACGTGCTGACGCTGGTGCTGCTGCCGAGGCTGGACGGCCAGCAGCTGCGCAGCGGCTGGTTCGCCGCCCTCGACGCCGCGGGCGTCACGGTGCGCGTCGACGCCGTCGAACGGCGCGACCTGCCGCGCTGGATCGCCCAGCGCCTGGCCGCGCAGGGCCAGCGCGTGGCCGACGGCGAGGAGGGCGAGCGCACGCTCGCCTTCTTCGCCGACCGCGTCGAAGGCCACCTGCTGGCCGCCCACCAGGAGCTGCAGAAGCTGGCCCTGCTCCACCCCGGCGGCGTGCTGTCGTTCGAGCAGGTCGAGCAGGCGGTGCTCAACGTCGCGCGCTACGACGTGTTCAAGCTCGGCGAGGCCGTGCTCGGCGCGCAGGTCGCGCGCGCGCTGCGCATGCTCGACGGCCTGCGCGCCGAGGGCGAGGCGCCGGTGCTCGTGCACTGGACGCTCGCCGCCGACCTGCTCGCGCTGCAGCAGGTGCGCCGCGCGCTCGACGCCGGCCGCCCGCTGCCGATCGCGCTGCGCGAGGCGCGGGTGTGGGGCGCACGCGAGCGCCTGTTCGAACGCGCGCTGGCGCAGCTCGACGAGCGCACGCTGGCGCGCCTGGTCGAGGCGGCCAGCGTGTGCGACGGCATCGTCAAGGGGCTGAAGCACCCGCACTGGCCGCTCGACCCGTGGGACGCGCTGCGCCGCCTCGTGCTGGCGACGCTGCAGGCGCTGCGCCCGCCGTCGGCCCCGCGGCTGGCACTGCGCGCCGGCAGCGCGGCGCGTCAGTAACCGCGCCCGCGGTCGACGAAGCCGGGAAGCCGCGCCGGCGTCGTGCCCGCCGCCCACGCCGCCAGGCGGCGGGCGACGACGGCACTGGCGCTGCGCGGGTCCGTCGCTGCCGCGGCGTGCGGCAGCACGGCGACCCGCGGGTGGCTCCAGAACGGGTGCGCCGGCGGCAGCGGCTCGGTCGCGAAGACGTCGAGCACGGCGTCGCGCAGGTGCCCGGTGTCGAGCGCGGCGAGCAGGTCGGCCTCGACGACATGGGCGCCGCGTGCCAGGTTGACCAGCCCGGCGCCGCGCGGCAGCGCGGCGAGGAAGCGGGCGTCGATCAGCCCCCGGGTGGCCGGCGTCAGCGGCAGCAGGTTGACGACGATGTCGCTCGTGGCCAGCAGCGGCCCGAGCGCCTCGGCCCCGGCGTGGCGCGCGACGCCGTCGGCCGCCGGCGGCTGCGGGTGCAGCGTCCAGCCGGCGACGCGGTAGCCGAGCGGCACCAGCACCTGCGCGACGGCGCGCCCCATCTGGCCGAGGCCGAGCAGCGTCACCCCCACCTCGTCGGCACGCCGCTGCGCGTGCGCGCGCCAGCAGCGCTCGCGCTGGCGGCGGGCGTAGGCGAACAAGCCGCGGTGCAGCGCCAGCACCGCCCACAGCGCGGTCTGCGCCATCGCGGCGTTCATCGCCGGGTCGACCATGCGCACGATCGGCACGCCCGGAGGCAGCGTCGGGTCGGCGAGCAGGCGGTCCACCCCCGCCCACAGCGAGTGCACGAGGCGCAGCCCCGGCAGCCGCTGCAGCGTGCCCGGCGCCGGGTTGGCGACCACCGCCACCGCGATGCGCGCCGGATCGAACGCGTCGTCGTCGACCCACAGGCGCGCCTGCGGCAGCGCGCCGGCCAGCGCCGCGGCGAGCAAAACGTGCCATCGTTCACGTTCGGCGGGGTCGAACCCGCCGGTCAGCAGGATGTCCATCCGCGCAGCCTAACGCCGATCGCCCCCCCGCCGATAACGCGCCATGGCGTGGCTGGAGGGGTCCTCGGGATGGCGGGGCGCGGCGTCCGCGGGGCGCTGCCCGCGTCCGCGCGCCGCCGGTGCCGCCGCCCCGCGCGGGCGGCGGACGGTCGCGGCGACGCCTCGGGCCGAAACGCGACGCGAGATCGGGAACCGCCCGTGAAAGGCTGGCACTGGTCGGAGCCGCTGTCGATCCGCTCCACCGTGATCGGCGCGATCGTGCTCGGCGTGCTGCTGCCGGCGCTGATGGTGATCGCGCTCGACCACCACTTCTCGCGCGCCGCCCACGAGCCGCTGGTCGAACGCAACCGCGCCGCCGTGCGCGTGCTGAGCGCGGCGGTGATGACCGAGCCCGCTTGGACGCTCGACGAGGCGGCACTCAACGCCGCCGCGCAGCAGATCGTCGCCGAACCTTCGGTGTGCAGCGTCGAGGTGCTGGACCTGCAGCCGGCGCGCGCCGAGAAGCCGATCGTCGTGCAGGCCAGCGCGTGCGGCGCCGACGTGCCGGTCGTCAGCGCCGAGGTGCCGGTGATTCACGAGGGGCGGCGCATCGCGCGGCTGCGCCTGGGGTTCGACGACACTGAGATCGACCGCCTGCTCGCCGAGCGGCGCCACCTGATGTGGTGGCTGGTGCCGGCGCAGGTGGCGGTGGGCGTGTTCGTGCTGCTGGCGGTGCTGTCCGCGCGCCTGCTGCGCCCGCTCGACCGTCTGAAGGCGCAGGCCAGCGCGCTCGTGCTGCGCGAGCCGGCGCCCGAGGTGCCGTGGCAGCGGCGCGACGAGATTGGCCAGCTCGGCCAGCACCTCAACGAGGTGCGCGCACGCCTGCTCGCGCTGTTCGCCGAGCTCGAGAACAAGAACGCCGAGCTGCACATGCGGGCGATGTTCGACCCCCTGACGGCGCTGCCCAACCGCACGCTGTTCGAGGAGCTGACGCAGCACCAGCTCGCCGCCGCGCGCCGCGCCGGCGACCCGCTGGCGATCCTGTTCATCGACCTCGACCGCTTCAAGAAGGTCAACGACACGCTCGGCCACACCGCCGGCGACGAACTGCTGCTCGCGCTCAGCCGCCGCATGACGGCCACGCTGCGCGAGGCCGACATCGTCTGCCGCCTCGGCGGCGACGAGTTCCTCGTCGTGCTGGCCGAGCCGGGCGACGCCGACGCCGTGCGCACGGTCGCCGAGCGGCTGCTGAACGAGCTCAGCGCGCCGGTCGCGCTCGGCCGTGCCGGCGCGCCGGCGCAGGTCTCGGCGAGCATCGGCGTGGCGCTGTTCCCCGAGCACGGCACCGACTTCGAGACGCTGGTGCAGCACGCCGACCTCGCGATGTTCCGCGTCAAGCAGCAGGGCAAGGCGGGGGTGGGCTTCTTCGAGGCCGAGCGCGACAACGCCCAGCTCGAGTGGCTGGTGCTCGAGCGCGAACTCGCGCAGGGCATCGACCGCGGCGAGCTGCGCCTGCACTTCCAGCCCATCGTCGACACCCAGCGCGGGCGCGTCGTCGGCTGCGAGGCGCTGCTGCGCTGGCAGCATCCCGAGCGCGGGCTGCTGATGCCGGACCAGTTCATCGCGATGGCCGAGCAGAGCGGACTCGTGCGGCGCATCGGCGCCTGGACGCTCGACGCCGCGTGCGCGCAGGTCGCGGCCTGGGACGCCGCCGGGCTGCCGCCGCTGACGGTGGCGGTCAACGTCTCGGCGGTGCAGGTGCACGACGACTCGCTGCCCGGCCAGGTGCGTGCCGCCGTCGAGCGCCACGGCGTCGCGCCGGCGCGCCTGGAGCTCGAACTGACGGAGAGCGCGCTGCTGTCGGACCGCGACGGGCCCGAGATCGACCGTGCCGTCGCGCTGCTCGAGCCGCTGCGCGCGATGGGGGTCACGCTGGCGCTGGACGACTTCGGCACCGGCTACTCGTCGCTGTCGTACCTGAAGCTGCTCAAGCCCGACAAGCTCAAGGTCGACCGCAGCTTCGTGCGCGACCTGCCGGGCGACGCTGGCGACCACACGCTGACGCAGGCCATCGTCGCGCTCGCGCGCGCGCTCGAGATCGAGGTCGTCGCCGAGGGCGTGGAGACCGAGGCCCAGCGCGAATGCCTGCGCGCGATGGGCTGCTGGCGCCACCAGGGCTGGCTCTATGGCCGGCCGGTGCCGCCGGAGCGCATCGCCGCACTGTTCGCCGCCGACGCCGCGGTCCCCGCCGCCGCGCCCGCCGAGCCGCTGCCGGCCTGATCCGGTCTGATACGCCTTCGCTTTCAATTGCTGAACGTGACCGGCTGATTTCGGCCCCTTGGGTGCGTTCGTGAAGGTCGGCTCTTTTCGGGCGATGTGCGGCGGTCGCGGCGTCGCGCCAGGCGGCACCCGCTGCGGGCTCACAC
>CALIDR010000031.1 GCA_938022295.1 uncultured Burkholderiaceae bacterium | reverse complement strand
GCCTGCGCCGCGGCGCGCGCGAAGTCGCGCCACCACGCGCGCGGCGGCCGCCCGGACGTGCCGTCGCGCCCGTAGCGCTGCACTTCCAGCCGCAGCAGAGCGGCGGCCAGCGGTTCGCCGGCGGCGCCGAGCTCGGCGCGCACGCGCTGCGCCAGCGTGCGCGGCGGTTCGTGCGCGGAGGCGCCGACGCCGAGCTCGCCGAGCGCGTCGCGGATGCGCCGGTGCAGGCGCTGCCACGGGTCCTGCCGCCAGCGGTCGAGCGCCGCCCAGCCGGCGCCGACGAGTGCCGCGCCGCTGAGCAGCGCGACCAGCAGCAGGCCGAGGTCGGCCCAGTCGGGCGTCGCGAAGCCGAGCCGGCGCAGCAGGTCGAACTGGCTGCCGCGCGAGTAGTTCAGCACCCACTGGTTCCAGCGGTGGTTGACGGTCTCCCACGCGCGGCGCACCTGCTCGACGAGCTCGGGGTTGACGCTGCGCAGCGCGCCGGCCATCAGCCCCGGCGCCGGGCGCAGCTGCACGCTGCGCTGGATGCGCTCGGGGGCGACCGCCGCCGTCGGGTCGACGCGCACCCAGCCGCGGCCGGCGACCCAGACCTCGGCCCACGCGTGGGCATGGCTGTTGCGCACGATCATCCAGCCGTCCTGCAGCACCGGGTCGGCGCCCTGGTAGCCGGTGACGATGCGCGCCGGCACGTCGAGCGCGCGCATCACGACGACGAACGCGCTGGCGAAGTGCTCGCAGAAGCCCTGCCGGCGGTCGAGCCAGAACTCGTCGATCGCGTGGCGGCCGCGCTCGTCGCCGTACAGGCCCGGCGTCAGCGTGTAGCGGTAGTCCTGGCGGCGGATGTGGTCGAGCACCGCGCGCACCAGCGTGAGCGCGTCGGCCTCGGCGTAGGCGGGCTGGCGGCGCAGCGCCACCGCCCACTCGAGCGTGCGCGGGTTGTAGCCCGAGGGCAGGCTGAGGTAGTCCTGCAGCCCGATCACCGGGTCGCGCGGGCCGTGCTCGAACTGCAGAAAGGCGCGGGTGCGGATCTGCAGGCGGTCGGTCAGCGGCCGGTCGGCGACCCACTGCAGCGTCGCGTCCTGCGTGAAGCGGTAGCCCTCGGCACGGGGGGCGGCCTCGGCGGTGTCGGGCGTGGCCTCGAGCACGGTCAGGAACGGCAGCCGCGACGGCTCGACGAAGAGCTCGAGCTCGAGCGGCTCGCCGAGCGGCCGCAGCTCGGCGGCGGGCCGCAGCGGCAGCGGGAACGTCGACTCCAGGCGCCGCCAGTCGCGGCCGTCGAACGCGGCCAGCACCGGCCCGCGCCAGTACAGCGCCTCCGCGGGCGGCGGCGCTCCGGCGAAGCGCACCCGCATCGCGATGCGGTCGTCGCTCGCCAGCTCGGCCACGCCGCCCAGGCTCAGCGTGCCCGACAGGCCGGTCTTGGCCATCGCGTCGTGCGGCAGCCCCCACAGCGGCCCGAAGCGCGGGAACAGCAGGAACAGCACGACCATGATCGGCGCGCCGAGCAGCGCCGCCCGCCCGGCCAGCGCGGTGGCGCGCCGCAGCGGCGGGCGGCCCACCGGCATGTGGGCGAGCACGAGCGCCGTCAGCAGCCCCCACACCGCGATCAGCATCGCCGCGGCGACGGCGAGCGACTGCGAGTACAGGAAGTTCGTCAGCACGAGGAAGAAGCCGAGGAAGAACACGACCAGCGCGTCGCGGCGCGCGCGCAGCTCGAGCGTCTTCAGCACCATCAGCACGACGAGCAGCGTGACGCCGGCGTCGCGGCCGAGCAGCGTGCCGTGGCTCCACCACGTCAGCACCGCGGCGACGACGAGCACCCCCGCCACCGACCAGCGCCCCGGCAGCGGCAGCTGCAGCAGCGCCAGCCGCGCGCGCCACAGCAGCACCGCCACCGTCATCGCGATGCACCACGCCGGCAGGTGGCCGGCGTGCGGCAGCACCGTCCAGCCGATCACGGCGAGCAGGAACAGCACGTCGCGCGAATCACGCGGCAGGTGCGCCCAGCCGGGCCACCAGGTCGCGATCGTGAAGCCGCGGTCGATCGCGTCGATCACGCGCACGGTGTCGACCGGCTTCACGGCGTCGCCCTCACCACCGGGCCAGTGCCTCGAGCTGGCGCCGGCGGTGCACATCGCCCTGCCCCGGCGGCAGTTCGACGCCCGGCAGCCGCAGCGCGTGGTCGAAGCCGGCCTGGTCGGCGGCGAGCACCCACGCCGCCAGGCGCGACAGCTTCGCCTCCGCGTCGCCGGGGCCGGCGGCGTGCCAGTCCAGCCACAGCTCCCGGCTGGCCGGCGTGCGGGCGTCGCGGCTGACGAGCTCGCCGGTGCGCGCGGCCTTCTTCCAGACGATCTGCTTGAGCGCGTCGCCGCGCTGGTAGGCGCGCACGCCGTCGAACTCGCCGCGCTCGGCGCGCGCGCCGGCCAGCGGCTCGCCCACCCGCGGCTGCGGCGGCGGCAGCGGCGCGGCCGGGCGCTCGGGCTTCGGCCACGCCAGCACCTCGGCGCGCGGGCGCCACAGCGACCAGGCGCGGAACAGGCCGAACGGGAACCGCGTCTCGACGCGCAGCGTCGGCACCGCGTGGCGGCCGCGGCGCGGCGGCACGAAGGCCAGCCGCGCGCTCGCCTGGCCGCCGGCCGGCACGTCGACCCAGCTCGCCACCGGCTCGTCGTCGTCGCCGTCGAACGCCAGGCCGACGCCGTGGCGCGCGTGGCCGGGGCTCGTCAGCACGGCTTCGAGCGTCACCGCGTCGCCGGCGAAGCCGGGCGCGGGCGTCCGCAGCTGCAGCGTCAGCCCGCGCAGCGTGTTGTGGGTGACGTGCATCGAGACGATGCCTGCGCCGGCGAGCAGGAACGTCAGCACGTAGCCGAGATTGAGCTGGTAGTTGATCGACGCCACCAGCATCAGCACGAGCGTGAACGCGAACAGCGCGCCGGCGCGGGTGGGCAGGATGTAGATGTTGCGCTGGCCGAGCGTCCACAGGTCGGTACGCGGCAGCCGCGCGACCCACCAGCGGCGCAGCCGCGCGCGCAGCGTCGCCGGCCGCGGTGCCGCCGGCGCGGCGGCGGTCGACACCGGCGCGGTCAAGGCAGCGCGACGGCCTCGACCATCGCCCGCACCTGCTCGACGCGCCCGCGCCCGGCGCCGGGCACCGGCTGCAGGCGGTGCGCGATGCACTGCGGCAGGATCGCCTGCACGTCGTCGGGGGCGACGTAGTCGCGGCCGTCGATGAGCGCCCGCGCCTTGGCCGCCCGCAGCACGGCGATGCCCGCACGCGGGCTCAGGCCCTCGACGAACCACTGCCCGTTGCGGCTGGCGGCGATCAGCGCCTGCAGGTAGTCCAGCAGCGCGTCGCTGGCGTGCACCGCCAGCACCTGCTGCTGCGCGACGACGAGTTCGGCCGGCGTCATCACCGGCGAGAGCTTGTGCACCAGGCCGCGGCGGTCCTCGCCCGCGAGCAGCGCGCGCTCGCTGGCGCGGTCGGGGTAGCCGAGCGTGATGCACATCAGGAAGCGGTCGAGCTGGCTCTCCGGCAGCGGGTAGGTGCCGAGCTGGTCGCCGGGGTTCTGCGTCGCGATGACGAAGAACGGCCGCGGCAGGGCGCGCGTCTCGTTCTCGACCGAGACCTGCTGCTCCTCCATCGCCTCGAGCAGCGCGCTCTGCGTCTTCGGGCCGGCGCGGTTGATCTCGTCGGCGAGCAGCACCTGCGTGAACACCGGGCCCGGGTGGAAGACGAACGCCTCCTTGCTGCGCTCGTAGACCGACACGCCGGTGAGGTCGCTGGGCATCAGGTCGGCGGTGAACTGCACGCGGTTGAAGCTCAGCCCGAGCGAGACCGCCAGCGTGTGCGCGAGCGTCGTCTTGCCCACGCCCGGCACGTCCTCGATCAGCAGGTGGCCGCCGGCGAGCAGGCAGGCCACGCCGTCGACGATCTGCGGCCGCTTGCCGACGATGATCGTGCTAATCTGATCTATCAGCCGCGCGAGCTGGGCGGTGGCCGCCGGCTTGCCGCGGCCCACCAGACCTTCCAACGAGACGAGCTTCATGACCACAGCCTTCTTCAGCCATCCGGACTGCCGCGCCCACGACATGGGGCCCGGGCATCCGGAGTGCCCGCAGCGGCTCGACGCGATCGCCGACCACCTGCTGGCCACCGGGCTGGACATCGCATTGGAGCATCACGAGCCGCCGCTGGCGACGCTGGAGCAATTGCAGCGCGCGCACAGCGTGCAGTACGTCATGGAGCTGAAGGACCTCCTCGGGCGGCTGGCCGAGGAAGGCCGCACGAAGGCGCTCGACCCGGACACGATTGCCAACCCGCACACCTGGCAGGCGGCGCTGCGCGCCGCCGGGGCGGCGGTGGCGGCCACCGACCTCGTGCTCGACGGCAAGGCGACCAACGCCTTCTGCGCCGTGCGCCCGCCCGGCCACCACGCCACGCGCGACCAGACGATGGGGTTCTGCTTCTTCAACAACGTCGCCGTCGCCGCGCGCCACGCGCTCGACGCGCGCGGGCTGGAACGGGTGGCGATCGTCGACTTCGACGTCCACCACGGCAACGGCACCGAGGACATCGTCGCCGGCGACGAGCGGGTGCTGATGGCGAGCTTCTTCCAGCACCCGCTGTATCCCGGCACCGGCGCGGTGCCGATGGGCACCAACATGGTCAACGTGCCGATCCCGCCTTACACGCGCGGCGGCGAGGTGCGCGAGATCATGGAGATGATGTGGTTCCCGCGCATGGAGGCGTTCCGGCCGCAGATGCTGTTCATCTCCGCCGGCTTCGACGCCCACCGCGAGGACGACCTCGGCCAGCTCGGCCTGACCGAGGCCGACTACGAGTGGATCACCCGGCGGCTGAAGATGGTCGCCGACCGCCACGCCGGCGGGCGCATCGTCTCCTGCCTGGAGGGCGGCTACAACCTGTCGGCGCTGGCGCGCAGCGTCGCCGCGCACCTGCGCGTGCTGGCCGACGTCGCCGCATGACGACGCCGGCGGCGGACGCGGCCGGCCCGGCCGCGTTCGAGACGTGGTTCGCCCGCGTGCTGAGCGTGCACGGGCTGACCGAGTTCGGCGTGCTCGCGCTGTGCCTGGGGCTGGCGTGGCTCGTCGTGCGCCTGCTGCGGCGGCCCGACACCGCCCCCGAGAGCATCTGGCTCGGCCGCCGCGGCTACGACGGCGTGCTGTTCCCCGTCGTCGCGCTCGCCGCGGCGCTGGCGGCGCAGCGCCTGCTGCGCGACCTGCCCTCCGGCGCGGTGCTCGGCGTGGCGGTGGCGATCCTGTCGTCGCTGCTGATCATCCGCCTGGCGGTACGCGTGCTGCACGCCGCGTACCCGACGTCGGCGCTGGTGCGCCGCATCGAGCGCACGTTCTCGTGGCTCGTGTGGATCGGCCTGGCGATGTGGCTGACCGGGCTGCTGCCGGTCGTCGTCGCCGAGATGGAGGCGCTGAGCTGGCAGATGGGCGGCGTGCGGGTGTCGCTGCGCGCGCTCGTCGAGGGCGCGCTGTCGGCGGTGGCCGTGCTGCTGCTGATGCTGTGGATCTCGGCGGCGATCGAGTCGCGGCTGCTCGCCGGCGCCGGCGGCGCGCCCGAGGCGCTGTCGGTGCGCAAGATGGCGGCCAACGCGACGCGCGCGCTGCTGCTGCTGGTCGGCCTGCTGATCGCGCTGTCGGCCGCCGGCATCCCGCTCGGCGCCCTGGGCGTGCTCGGCGGCGCGATCGGCGTGGGCATCGGCTTCGGGCTGCAGAAGCTGGCGGCCAACTACGTCAGCGGCTTCGTGATCCTCGCCGAGCGGTCGCTGCGCATCGGCGACCTGGTGCGGGTCGACAACTTCGAGGGCCGCATCACCGACATCAGCACCCGTTACACCGTGATCCGCAGCCTCTCCGGGCGCGAGTCGATCGTGCCCAACGAGATGCTGATCACGTCGCGGATCGAGAACATGTCGCTCAGCGACCGCAACATGCTGCTCAGCACCGTCGTCCAGGTGCCGTACGGCACGGCGGTCGAGCCGGTGATGGCCGCGCTCGACCAGACGGTGCGCGCGGTGCCGCGCGTGCTCGCCGACCCCGGCCCGGCGTGCCGGCTGACCGCCTTCGCCGCCGACGGCCTCGAGCTGACCGTGTTCTTCTGGATCGCAGACCCCGAGAACGGCCAGGCCAACGTGCGCTCCGACGTCAACCTCGCGATCCTGCGCAAGCTCGGCGAACTCGGCATCGAGATCCCGTTCCCGCAGCGGGTGCTGCACGTGGCCGGCGGCGCGGCGCCGCCGGTGGCGACCTCCGGCTGACGGATCCAGCTCAGGGCGGCGGCGGCGGGAAGCGCGCCAGGACCGCCGCCACCGCGCGCGCGATGTCGGCGTCGTCCGGGTTGGCCGGCAGCGCCTCGGCGAGCGTGCCGACCCAGACCTGCTGGCGGCGCGCGGCGTCGACGACGTCGATCACGAGCGCGGTGTCGCGCCGCGCCGCGACGCCGATCGGCAGCGTGATGCCGATGCCCACGCTCGTGCCGCCGCGCGGGCCCGAGGCGGCGCCGATGCCCACGCCGACGCCCGACGACGCCGCCGGCGCGGTGCGGCCGACCGTGCGGTGCTGCACCCAGCACGCGGGCGACGGCGCCGTCGTCACGTGGCCGGCCGCGGCGAGCACGCGCAGGATCTCGGCGCCGATGCGCTGGTCGAGCACGGTCGGAGGCGGCGCCGCCGGGTCGGCCGGCCGCGGACCGATGCTCGTGCAGCGGTCGACGCCCTCGATCTGCTGCACCGCCACCTCCGGGCTCGCGGCGCAGCCGGCCAGCACGGCGGCGAGCACCGCCGCGGCCCAGGCCGCGCCGCGCGGCGGGCACGTCGGCCGGCGCCTCATGCCGGCAGCCCGTTGAGCTCGGCCCAGCCGGTCCAGATGAACTGGATGCCGATGCACAGCAGCATGAACGCGAGCAGGCGCATCATCACCAGCGTGCCGATCGCCCCGAGCTTGGCGAGCACGCGCGCCGAGTTGGCGAACACGAGGTAGAGCACGAGCGCGGTGGCCGCCGCGCCCACCGCCGCCACCCCGGCGCCGGCGACGAACATCACCGGCGACGTCGGGATCTGCGCACCGAGCGCGATCGACGCCGCGATCGTGCCCGGGCCGGTCGTCAGCGGGAACGTGATCGGGAAGAAGCTGCGCCGCATGACCTCGACGTCGGACAGCGCGCTCGCCGACTGCACGGCCGCCGTCTGCACGTCGTCGCCGGCGTTGCTCGCGAGCATGCGCCACGCGGTGGAAGCCACCAGCAGCCCGCCGCCGATGCGCACGATCGGCAGCGAGATGCCGAACAGGTCGAGCACGACGTTGCCCACCAGCAGCGAGCCGACGATCACGAACCAGGCGTTGATCGCCACCTGGCGCGCGAGCCGCTTGGCGATCGTGCGGTCGTGGCCGACGGTGGCGGCGAACACCGGGGCGGCCGTCAGCGGGTTGATGATCGGCAGCAGCGTCACCGGCACCAGCGCCAGCGACTTCAGGAACGGGACGAACGGCTCCAAACGCAGGTCTCAGACCACCGCGACCGGGATCTTGCCGATCTTCGCCTGCCACTCGCGCGGGCCGGTCTGGTGCACGCTCGTGCCCTGGCTGTCGACGGCCACCGTCACCGGCATGTCCTTGACCTCGAACTCGTAGATCGCCTCCATCCCGAGGTCCTCGAACCCGACCACCTTGGCCGCCTTGATCGCCTTGGCGACGAGGTACGCCGCGCCGCCCACGGCCATCAGGTACGCGCTCCTGTGGCGGCGGATCGCCTCGATCGCCACCGGCCCGCGCTCGGCCTTGCCGATCATCGCGATCAGCCCCGTCTTCGCGAGCATCATCTCGGTGAACTTGTCCATCCGCGTCGCGGTCGTCGGGCCGGCGGGGCCGACGACCTCGTCGCGCACCGGGTCGACCGGGCCGACGTAGTAGATCACCCGGTTGGTGAAGTCCACCGGCAGCTTCTCGCCGCGCGCGAGCATGTCCTGGATGCGCTTGTGCGCGGCGTCGCGGCCGGTCAGCATCCTGCCGGACAGCAGCAGCGTCTCGCCCGGCTTCCAGCTCGCGACTTCGGCCGGCGTCAGCGTGTCCAGGTTCACCCTGCGGCTCTTGTTGTAGTCGGGCGCCCAGTGCACGTCGGGCCACAGGTCCAGGCTCGGCGGCTCGAGGTACGCCGGCCCGCTGCCGTCCATCACGACGTGCGCGTGGCGGGTGGCGGCGCAGTTCGGGATCATCGCCACCGGCTTGCTCGCCGCGTGCGTCGGCCAGGTCGCGATCTTGACGTCGAGTACGGTGGTGAGCCCGCCCAGGCCCTGCGCGCCGATGCCCAGCGCGTTAACCTTCTCGTACAGCTCGATGCGCAGCTCCTCGAGCCTGTTTGCCGGCCCGCGCGCGAGCAGGTCGGACATGTCGATCGGCTCCATCAGCGCTTCCTTGGCCAGCAGCATCGCCTTCTCGGCCGTGCCGCCGACGCCGATGCCGAGCATGCCCGGCGGGCACCAGCCGGCGCCCATCGTCGGCACCGTCTCGAGCACCCAGGCGACGAGGTCGTCGCTCGGGTTCATCATCTTGAACTTGCTCTTGTTCTCGCTGCCGCCGCCCTTGGCGGCCACGGTCACGTCGAGCTTGTCGCCGGGCACCACCGTCATGTGCACCACCGCCGGCGTGTTGTCCCTCGTGTTCTTGCGCTCGAAGATCGGGTCGGCCAGCACGCTCGCGCGCAGCTTGTTGTCGGGGTGCAGGTAGGCACGGCGCACGCCCTCGTCGACGGCTTCCTGGATCGAGCCGGGAAAGCCCTCGAAGCGCACGTCCATGCCGATCTTCAGGAACACGTTGACGATGCCGGTGTCCTGGCAGATCGGGCGGTGGCCTTCGGCGCACATGCGGCTGTTGGTCAGGATCTGCGCGATCGCGTCCTTCGCCGCGGGGCTCTGCTCGCGCTCGTAGGCGCGCGCGAGGTGGGCGATGTAGTCGGCCGGGTGGTAGTAGCTGATGTACTGCAGCGCGGCGGCGACGGTGTCGACGAGGTCGGCGTGGCGGATGACGGTGGGCATGGCATGGCCTCCTGCGGTGCGACGACCGCCGCAGTGTAGCCAGCGCACCTGCCTGGAAGCTTGCACCGCCGCCTGGCGGCCGCGCGCAAGCCTGTGCTCAGCGGGCGTCCCTACAATCCGCCGGCCCTGCGCAGCCCGCCCCCCGCGTGCGCGGACCCGCGCGATCCCCCGAACCGATGAACATCCTCGCCGTCGTCGTGCTGCTGCCGCTGGTGCTCGGCACCACGCTGTGCCACTTCGCCGGCCGCGAGAACACGCCGGCGCGCCGGCGCGCGACGGCCGGGATCGCCGCGCTGGTGGCCGGCACCTCGTTCGCGCTGCTGATGTCGCTCGCCCCCGGCGTGTTCGCCGGCGAGGTGCTGCTGCGCCACGCCGAGTGGGTGCCCGCGATCGGGCTGAACGCGAACTTCCGCCTCGACGGACTGGCGTGGATGTTCGCCTCGCTGATCAGCGGCATCGGCCTGCTGATCATCCTCTACGCGGCGTACTACCTGCACCACGACGACCCGGCGGGCAAGTTCTTCGCCACCCTGATGCTGTTCATGGCCGCGATGCTCGGCATCGTGCTGTCGGACAACCTGATCCTCCTGCTCGTGTTCTGGGAGCTGACGAGCATCAGCTCGTTCCTGCTGATCGGCTACTGGGGCGGGCGCGAGGAGAGCCGCACCGGCGCGCGGATGGCGCTCGCGATCACCGGCGGCGGCGGCCTCGTGATGCTGGCCGGCATCGTCGTGCTCGGCCAGGTCGCCGGCACCTACGACCTGTCGGCGATGCTCGGACGGGGCGCCGAGATCCAGGCCCACCCGCTGTACCCGGTCGCGCTCGGCCTGATCCTGGTCGGCTGCTTCACGAAGAGCGCGCAGCTGCCGTTCCACTTCTGGCTGCCCGAGGCGATGGCCGCGCCGACGCCGGTCTCCGCCTACCTGCACTCGGCGACGATGGTCAAGGCGGGCCTGTTCATGCTGATGCGCCTGTACCCGGTGCTCGGCGGCACGGGGCTGTTCGAGGGCATCGTCGCCAGCGTCGGCCTGGCGACGATGACGTTCGCCGCGTTCGTCGCGATCTTCAAGCACGACCTCAAGGGCCTGCTCGCGTACAGCACGGTGAGCCACCTCGGGCTGATCACGTTCCTGATCGGGCTCGCCTCGCCGATGTCGGCGGTGGCGGCGGTGTTCCACGTCCTCAACCACGCGAGCTTCAAGGCGGCGCTCTTCATGAGCGCGGGCATCGTCGACCACGAGACGCACACGCGCGACATGCGCCGCCTGGGCGGCCTGATGGCGATGATGCCCGTGATGGGCACGCTGGTGCTGATCGCCGGCGCCGCGATGGCCGGCATCCCGCCGTTCAACGGCTTCATCAGCAAGGAGATGATGCTCGACGAGGCGCTGCACGGCGGCGCGATGTGGGGCCCGCTCGGCTGGGCGGTGCCGGTGCTCGCGACCGCGGCCGGCCTGTTCTCGATGGCGTACTCGCTGCGCCTGGTGCACGACACGTTCTTCAACGGCCCGCCGCGCGACCTGCCGGTGACGCACCCGCACGAGCCGCCGTGGGGCATGAAGGCGCCGGTGGTGCTGCTGGTGGCGGTGTGCATCGCCGTCGGCCTGCTGCCGTTCGTCGCCGAGCCGCTGGTGCGCGTCGTCGCCGCGTCGGTGCTCGGCGCGCCGGCGCCCGAGTTCCACCTCGCGCTGTGGCACGGCCTGAACTGGCCGCTGGCGATGAGCGCGATCGCGGTGGCCGGCGGCGCGGCGATGTACGCCTGGCTGCAGAAGGACGGCCTGCTGCACCGCTACCTGCCGAGCGGCCGCGGCGGCAAGGCGATCTTCGTCGCCGCGATCGACGGCCTGTTCGGCGCCGCCGGCCGCCTCACGCGCCTGCTGGAGAACGGGTCGCTGCAGCGCTACGCGGGGTGGATGGTCGCGACGGCGGTCGTGTTCGGCGCGTTGCCGTTCTGGACCGGCGCCGGCGAGGGGCTCGGCGCGCAGGCGCGCCAGCTGCTGCCGGCGCCGCCGGTGGCGGTGGCGGTGTGGGGGCTGCTGCTCGTCGTCGGCGGCCTGCTGCTGGTGCAGCACCGGCAGCGTTTCACCGCCGTCGTGCTGACCGGCGGCGTCGGCCTGGTCGCCTCGCTCGCCTTCGTCGCCCTGTCGGCGCCGGACCTCGCGATGACGCAGCTGTCGGTCGACGTCGTCTCGACGGTGCTGCTCCTGATGGGGCTGGCACTGCTGCCGCAGTTCTCGCCGGCCGAGTCGAGCCCGGCGAGGCGCTGGCGCGACGCCGGGCTGGCCGCGGCCGGCGGCGGCGGCATCGCGTGGCTGACGTGGCTGATGCTCACCCGCGACCACGAGTCGATCAGCTGGTACTTCCTCGACCAGTCGGTGCCCGGCGGCGGCGGCACGAACATGGTCAACGTGATCCTGGTCGACTTCCGCGGCTACGACACGTTCGGCGAGATCACGGTGCTCGGCATCGCCGGGGTCGGCGTGCTGGCGCTGCTCGACGGCCTGCGCGTGCGCCGCCCCGACGCCGACCCCGAAGGCCGCCCGTGGAGCTACGGCCAGGAGCCGCTGCTGCTGCGCATGGCCGCGCGCCTCGTGCTGCCGATGGCGCTCGTCGTCACCGCGTTCATCTTCTGGCGCGGTCACAACCTGCCCGGCGGCGGCTTCATCGCCGGCCTCGTCACCGCGGTGGCGCTCGTGCTGCAGTACATGGCGCAGGGCCAGGAGCGCGCCGAGGCGGTGCTGCACGGCGGCGGCGGGCGGCGCTTCACGCGCTGGATCGGCGCGGGGCTGGGCATCGCGTGGCTGACCGGCGTCGGCGCGTTCGTGTTCGGCAAGCCGTTCCTGACCAGCGCCCACGGCCACCCGCACGTGCCGCTGCTCGGCGAGCTGCCGCTGGCCAGCGCCGCGCTGTTCGACCTCGGCGTCTACGTGACGGTGGTCGGCGCGACGATGCTGATGCTGTCGGTGCTCGGCGCGGCGAGCAAGGAGCCGCCCAAGCCGTTGCAGCGGGGGAAGGTGCAGCCATGACGATGGAGTTCCTCGTCGCCACCGGCATCGGCTGGGTCGTCGCGGTGGGCATCTACCTGCTGCTGCGCGGGCGCACGTTCCCGGTCGTGCTCGGGCTGACGCTGATCGGCTACGCCGTCAACGTGTTCATCTTCGCGATGGGGCGCCTGTGGGCCGGCGCGCCGCCGATCCTGTCGGCCGCCGCCGCCGAGTTCGCCGACCCGCTGCCGCAGGCGCTCGTGCTGACGGCGATCGTGATCGGCTTCGCGACCACCGGCTTCGTGATCGAGCTCGCGCTGCGCAGCCGCCACGAGAACGACAGCGACCAGGTCGACGGCAAGGAATGACGCATGGCGAATGACCCGCCGCTGCGCGGCATCGTGACGGACGAAAGGCGCGGGCACGACCTGCTCTCGTCATTCGTCATCCGTCATTCGTCATCGGCGAAGCCGCGATGAACGCCTTCGCCACCCACCTGCCGATCCTGCCGGTGCTGCTGCCGTCGGCCACCGCGGTGCTGCTGCTGCTGATCGGCGACCACGGCGGCGACGCTCACGGCAGCCACGGCCATCGCCGACTGCTGTGGGCGCGGCGCATCGCGCTCGCGTCGACGACGCTGTTCCTCGTCATCGCGGCGCGGCTGGCGATCGAGGCCGCCGGCGGCGACATCCGCGCCTACCGCGTCGGCGACTGGCCGGCGCCGTTCGGCATCGTCGTCGTCATCGACCGGCTGGGGGCGATGATGCTGCTGCTGACCGCCGTCGTCGCGCTGCCGGTGCTGTGGTACGCCAGCGGCGGCTGGGACTCGCACGGCCGCCGCTTCCACGCCCTGTACCAGTTCCAGCTGATGGGGCTGGCCGGCGCGTTCGTCACCGGCGACCTGTTCAACCTCTTCGTCTTCTTCGAGGTGCTGCTGATCGCGTCCTACGTGCTGATGGTGCACGGCCAGGGGCGCGAGCGCTTCCGCGTCGGCGTGCACTACGTGGTGCTGAACCTGACCGCCTCGGCGCTGTTCCTGGTCGGCGTCGCGCTGCTGTACGCGAAGACGGGCACGCTCAACCTCGCCGACCTCGCGCTGCGCGTGCCCGAGGTGACGGCGCCCGAATCGGTCGTCGTGCAGGCCGCGGGGCTGCTGCTGCTCGTCGTGTTCGGCTTCAAGGCGGCGCTGATGCCGCTGGCGATGTGGCTGCCGGCCACCTACGCCGCCGCCACCGCGCCGGTGGCGGCCCTGTTCGCGATCATGACCAAGGTCGGCGTCTACGCGATCGTGCGCGTGCACGGCGTCGTGCTCGGCGCCGGCGCCGGCGACGCGGCGTTCACCGCCGAGCCGCTGCTGCTGCCGCTGGCGCTGGTCACCAGCGTCGTCGGCGTGCTCGGCGCCCTGGCCGCGCACACGCTCGAGCGGCTGGTGGCGTGGCTGACGGTGGCCTCGGTGGGCACGGTGCTCGCCGCCGTCGGGCTGTTCAGCACGCCGGCCTGGTCGGCGGCGCTGTACTACATGGCCAACAGCACGCTCGTCGTCGCGGCACTCTTCCTGCTCGCCGAGCTCGTCGCCGCCCAGCGTGGCGACGTCGCCGACCGCCTCGAGCCGGCATCGCCCGTCGCGCAGCCGGCGCTGCTCGGGCTGATGATGCTGCTCGCCGCGGCGTCGGCCGCCGGCCTGCCGCCGCTGCCGGGCTTCATCGGCAAGCTGATGCTGCTCGACGCCGCGAGCCCGCACCCGTGGCAGGTGGGCGTGTGGAGCGTCGTCCTCGGCGTGGGCTTCCTGACGCTGGTGGGGCTGGCGCGCGCCGGCAGCATCCTGTTCTGGCACGTGCGCGACGACCTGCCCGCCTGCGGCGCCTCGGGCGCCAGTCCGCGGCTGGTCGGCGCGACGTTCGCCCTGCTCGGCGCGACGGTGGCGATGAGCGTGTTCGCGGCGCCGATCCAGCGCTACACCGCGGCCGCCGCCGTCCAGCTCGGCGACCGGGCCGCCTACGCGCGCGCCGTACTCGGCGGCGAGACGATCGACACCACGAAGCCGTACCTGTTCCCCCCGCGGCCCGACGCCGTCCCCGGAGGCACGCGATGACGCCCGACCGGCCGCGTGCCCGGCCTCCCGCCGCCCCGCGCGACGACGGCGGGTGGTTCGCCCACCCCGCCCTGTCGCTGCTGCTGGCCGCGGTGTGGCTGCTGCTGCGCCAGAGCGTGGCCCCGGCCGACCTGATCACGGCCGCGGTGCTCGGCCTCGTCGTGCCCAAGGTCACGCACCGCTTCCTCGGCCCGGCGGCGCGGCCGCGCGGCCTGGCCACGATCGTGCGCTTCGTCGGCACCGTGCTGTGGGATATCGTGGTGTCCAACGTCACCGTCGCGCGCATCGTGCTGAGCCCGGTGTCGGACCCGAAGCCGGCCTGGGTGCGCGTGCCGCTGGACACCCGCCACCCGACGGCGATCACGCTGCTGGCCACGATCATCACGATGACGCCCGGCACGGTGTCGTCGATCGTCGACGACGAGGCCGGCGAGATCCTCGTGCACGCGCTCGACTGCGACGACCCGCCGGCGATGGCCGCCCAGATCAAGCAGCGTTACGAGCGCCCCCTGATGGAGATCTTCGGATGAGCGAACTGCACCTCGTCACCTGGGCGCTGAACTTCGCGTTCGCGACCGTCGGCCTGGCGCTCGTGCTGTCGGCGCTGCGCCTGCTCGCCGGCCCGACGCCGACCGACCGCGTGCTCGCGCTCGACACGATGTACATCAACGTCGTCGCGCTCGTGATCCTGCTCGGCATCCGCTTCGGCACCGAGCTGTTCTTCGAGGCGGCGCTGCTGATCGCGCTGCTGGGCTTCGTGTCGACGGTGGCGCTGTCGCGCTACCTGACGCGCGGCGACGTCATCGAGTGAGGCCGCGATGGGCTTGGACGAACTGCACTGGGCCTGGCAGGCGGTGATTGCCGCCATGCTCGTCGTCGGCGGCGTGTTCGCGCTCGTCGGGGCGGTGGGCATGCTGCGCTTCCCGGACTTCTACATGCGCCTGCACGCGCCGACCAAGGCGACCACGCTCGGCGTGGGCGGCGTGCTGGTCGCGAGCATGGCGGTCAACTGGGCGCGCGGCAACTACGGCCTTCACGAGCTGCTGATCACGCTGTTCCTGTTCATCACCGCGCCGGTGTCGGCCAACCTGATGGCCAAGGCGGCGCTGCACCTGCGCTCGGCGTCGAAGGCGCCGGTGCCGCCGGACCAGCCGCATCCCTGACGCCAAGCTGGCAGGCGGTCGCTTCCGGCCGCCTGCGGCACGCGAGCGCGGCGTGCTACCGTGCGGCAGCGCCGTCGCTCGGCGCGCGGACGTGGCCCCGGCCACGCCCGATGCGCCGCGCCCGGCCCCCCGACGCAGGAGGCCCCACGATGCCTGTCCTCGCCCGTCTTGCCACCGCGTTCGCGGCGGCCGCCGTCGCGCTGAGCGCTGCCGCGCCGGCCGCGTTCGCCCGCGAGCCCGCCGTGCCGCTGGCGCAGCTGCAGCCGGCACGCTACGCTGGCGTCGTCATGCTGCCGGGCGGCGACAGCGCCGCGGTGGCGCTGCGCGTCGGCCCGGTGGACGCCGAGCGCGTCGTCGCGATCTTCATCGGCCCGGTCGAGGCGGCGGCGATCGCGCGCGTCGAGCGCGGCATCAAGCCGCCGCGGCCGCTGACGCACGAACTGCTCGGCAGCGTGCTGGCCGCCACCGGCGCGAAGCTGCAGCGCGTCGTGATCGACCACCTGCGCGACGGGGTGTTCCTGGCCACGATCGAGCTGCAGGTCGGCGGCGCACCATCGAGCGTCTGGGTCGACGCGCGTCCGAGCGACGCGCTGGCGCTGGCCGTCGGGCGCGACGTGCCGATCCTGCTCGGCCCGAGCGTAATCGAGGCCGCTCGCGACCCGAACGCCCCGCCACCGGCCACGACACCGCCGGCCGCGACTGGGCGCACGATCTGAAAGGGGTTCGCCTTCGATTGCACTGAGGCAGCGTCTGGTCACGGCCCTTTGGGCGCGTTCGTGAAGGTCGGTTCTTTTGGGGCGATGTGCGGCGGTCGCGGCGTCGCGCCAGGCGGCACCCGCTGCGGGCTCACCCTGTGGCGGTCGGCCCTGCGGGCCGACTGCGCTGCGCTGCTCGGCCCGGGGTCGCGCGGCAGAACTCGCTACGCTCCATTCGGTCGCTGCGCTCGGACAACCGCCGCGAGTTCGATCACGAGGCGCGCTCACGCGCGCCGACCCCGGCCCTGCGCTGCTCGCCGCCACACAGTTCGCCCGCAGCGGGTGCCGCCTGGCGCGAGAGCAACCGAGGGTGGCGTGCGCAGGCGTGCACTGCTCGCCTTCGCAGTGCTCGTCGATGTCGCAAAGCGCCGTGCGCGCGGGCGGCGGCGCGCCTCGGAGGCGCCGAGCAACGCAGCGCC
>CALIDR010000030.1 GCA_938022295.1 uncultured Burkholderiaceae bacterium | reverse complement strand
TCGGGTGCGCAGCGTCGTCACCCCAGCGGTGACCGTCCGCGTGGGCGAGAACACCAAGCATGAGAGCAGGTTGCATGCGGAATCGAGCGGCCGACTGCCGGATCTGGGGTTAAGCTGGTCGCCGTGTCGCGCCGAACCGTCGCTGCAACCGCCACCGGCGCCGCCGAGCCCCACGACGGCGCCACCGGGCACGACGCCGACGGCGGCGCGGGCTGGGCGGCGCTGTGGGCGCAGTGCCTGCAGGTCGTGGCCGGGCGCCCGCCGCGGCCGGCCGGCCCCGGCCAGCCGCGCCTGGCCTGGGCCCGCGCCGCCGGCTGGACGATCGACGGCCCGCGCGACCCCTCGGTGGCGTCTCTTTTCGCTCTTTACAAACCGTTGCTCGACTGCCGCCCGGGCGACGGCGGCGCCGTGCGGCCGTGGGTGGTGGGCCAGCTCGGGCAGAGCCTGGACGGCTTCATCGCCACGCCGGCCGGCGACTCGCGCCACCTCAACGGCGCGGCCAACCTGCGCCACCTGCACCGCCTGCGCGCCTTGAGCGACGCGGTGCTCGTCGGCGCCGGCACGGTGGCCGCCGACAACCCGCGGCTGACGACGCGCCTCGTGCCGGGACGCCACCCGGTGCGCGTCGTGCTGGACCCGCGCGCGATGCTGCCGCCGGACCGGGTGCTGTTCGTCGACGGCGCCGCGCCGACGCTGTGGCTGCACGACGCCGCGCTGCCGCCCGCCGCACCTCCGACCTGCGAAGCGGTCGCCGTGCCCGGCCTGGCGGCGCCCGACGGCAGCGCGGACCTGCGTGCGGCGCTGGCGGCGCTGCGCGCGCGCGGGCTCGCCGTCGTGTTCGTCGAAGGCGGCGGCGTCACGATCTCGCGCGCGCTCGCGCAGGGCGTACTCGACCGCCTGCACGTCGCCGTCGCGCCGCTGTTGATCGGCCGCGGCCGCGCCGGCCTGCAGGGCCCGGCGCGGGCGTCGCTCGCCGAATGCCGCCGGCCGAAGGCGCGTGTCGTGCCGATGGGCGACGACGTGCTGTGGGACCTCGACCTGCGCGGCAGCGGTTGACGTTCAGCGTTCGGGCGGCGTCGCCGCGATGTCGACGTGCCCGATCGTCGCGCGCAGCGCCGGCAGGGTGGCCAGCCGGCGGTCGCGCCACCTCGTGATCCGCTCCGCCTGCGGGCCGGCGCCGGCTTCCCGTGCTTGCGCGATGGCGGCCGCGGCGTCGCCCTCGACGAGCGCGCGCAGCAGCGCGGCGTCGGCGGCGCTGCGCGCGCCGTCGAGTGCCCAGTCGCTGCGCGCGGTGCCAACCCGGTAGCCGGCCGCGGCGAGGCGGTCGCACGCGAACGCCGCCGCCC
This sequence comes from uncultured Burkholderiaceae bacterium, assembly GCA_938022295.1. GTDB lineage: Bacteria > Pseudomonadota > Gammaproteobacteria > Burkholderiales > Burkholderiaceae_C > Calidifontimicrobium. The sequence goes on along the minus strand of CALIDR010000030.1, from coordinate 6,213 downwards.
GCGGGCCGAGCGCTTCGCCGGCACCCTTGTCGCGCCGCTGGTGGCGCTCGAAAGCGTCGGCGACGATGGCGTCGTCGGCGTCGGGCGGGTGCCACCGCCGTGCGCCGTCGACGTTGAGCGCCCACAGCATCGCGCAGCGCGCCGCCGCGGCGTGGTCGAGCAGGCGCCGCAGCACGGGCGCGCTCACGAGGTCGAGCAAGGCCGACGCGGTGACGAGGCCGCTCGCGCGCCACGGCAGCCGTTCGGCGTCGTGCGCAAGGTCGGCGGCCTCCCATTCGACGCGCACGGCGAGGTCCGGGCCGGCGAGCTCGCCGACGACGTCGCCGCGGCCGCCGCGCCAGCGCCGCCCGGTCGCCACGGCCCACGCCTGGAGCGCTTCGCGGGTGGGCTCGCGCAGCTGCGCGTCGTGGTCGACCAGCACCCATTGCTGCCTACCGCCCAGGCGCGGCGCGAGCCAGCGCAGGTTGGCGCCCGTGCCGGCGCCGAGGTCGAGCACGTGCAGCAGGCCGTCGGCGGCGCGGCGCGCGGCCAGCGCCGGCAGGTCGAGCGCGGGCGCCGCGGCGTCGCGCGCGCGGGCGTCGAACGGCTCGCGCAGGCGCAGCCCGCCGGCGTCGAACGTCGCCTCGGCGCGGGCCGGGCTCATGCGGCGTCGAGCACGGCGGCGAAGCGCGCCGCGGCGTCGTCCCAGGTCGGCAGCCGCTGGCGGGCCGCGCGCGCGCCACGGGCGAGTTCGGCGCGCCAGCCGGCGTCGTCGAGCACGCGCGCGAGCGCCTCGCGCAGCGCGCCGACGTCGCCCGGCGGCACCAGCACGCCGGCGCCCGCGGGCACGGTGTCGACGACGGCGCCGGCGCGGCCGGCCACCACCGGCAGCCCGCAGGCCAGCGCCTCGGCGATCGCCATGCCGTAGCCTTCGTGGAACGACGGCAGCACGAAGACGTCGGCCGCGTGCAGCCGCGCGCGCACGCCGGCGGCGTCGAGTGCGCCGTGGAACACGACGCGGTCGTCGAGGCGGTGCGCGGCCACCGCGTCGCGCACGGCACGCGCGGTGGCCGCGTCGTGCCGCTCGCTGCCGACCAGGTGCAGCGTCCAGCGGCGGTCGCGCAGCGCGGCGAGCGCCTCGACGAGCACGCGGTGCCCCTTGCGCGGCGTCAGCGAGGCGACGCACAGCAGCGCCAGCGTCTCGCCGCCGCTGCCGGCGGCCAGCGGCGCCGGGTCGGTGCCGGGCTCGACGACGGTGATGTGCGCGGCGTCGACGCCGTACGGCGCGAGGTCGCGTGCGGTGGCCGCACTCGTCGTCACGACGCGCCGCGCGTGCGCCAGCGCGCGCCGTTCGCGGTCGAACAGCGTGCGTGCCTGCACCGGCGCGACCCCGGTCTCGAGCGCCAGCGGGTGGTGCACGAGCGCGATCCAGCGCAGCCGCGCCGCGTGGCGCGCCGCGAGGTCGGGCAGGGCGCCGAACGCGAGGCCGTCGGCGATCACTGGCGTGCCGTCGGCCAGCGCGGCGACGGCGCGTTCGGCGTGCGCGAGTGCCGCGGCGTCGGGCCAAGGGAAGCGCTCGTCGAGCGCCAGCGGCTCGACGGCCCAGCCGAGCGCACGCAGGCCTTCGGCGAGACGGCGGTCGTAAAGGCAGCCGCCGGTCGGGCGGTGCCAGTCGCCGGGCAGCATCAGCACCGCGCGGCGGGGCGCCGCGCGCTCAGCCACCGGCCAGCGGCCCCTCGAACGCCGCCCACGCAACGTGCGACTCGTGCAGCGTCACGCGCAGGCTCGCCAGGCCGCCGGCGTGTGGCCCGAGTTCGCCGGCCGCAATGCGCGCCGCGACACGGTCGAACACGACGCGGGCGAGGAACTCGGTCGTCGTGTTGCGGCCGGCGAACGCGGGGTCGTCGTCGAGGTTGCGGAAGTTCAGTTCGGCCAGCACCGCGCGCAGCGCCTCGTGCGCGCGGCCGATGTCGACGACGACGCCGTCGGCGTCGAGCGCGGGGCGCCTGAATTCGACGTCGACGACGTAGGTCGCGCCGTGCAGCCGCTGCGCGGGGCCGAAGACGTCGCCGCGGAAGCTGTGGGCGATCATGAAGTGGTCGCGGACGTTGACGCTGTACATGGGGTGGGCGGCGGGGGGCGTGGACGGTCAAGGGTAGTCGATGCGCTGGGCGAGCGTGGCCGTGCCGTCGGGCCCGGCCAGCCGCGCCAGCACCGCCGGCAATGCGGCGAACGGCGCGTGGTCGGTGACGAGCGCGTCGAGCACGGGGTCGGCCAGCAGTTCGAGCGCGAGCGCGAGGCGCTGCCGCGGCGTGCGGCGCGCGCGCCGCGCCGCGCCGACGTGGCCGACCTGCGAGCTGCGGATCGCGAGCCGGCGGGCGTGGAACGCCTCGCCGAGCGGCAGCGGCACGACGCGCGTGCCGTACCAGCTCAGTTCGACGACGGTGGCCTCGAACCCGGCCAGCCGCAGCGCGGTGGCCAGGCCTGCGGGCTGGCCGCTCGCGTGCAGCACGAGGTCGGCGTCGCCGGCCGCATCCTCGGGCCGCGCGAAGTCCAGGCCGAGCCGGCGCGCGACGGCGGCGCGGTCTGGCCGCACGTCGACGACCTGCACCCGCGTGCCCGGCACGCGCGCCGCGAGCCATCCGGCGAGCAGGCCGACGACGCCGCCGCCGACGACGGCGATGCGGTCGCCGACGAGCGGCGCGGCGTCCCACAGCGCGTTGACGGCGGTCTCGGCGTTGGCGGCGAGCACCGCGCGCGCCGGCGGCACGCCGGCGGGCAGCGGGTGCACGGCGTCGGCCGGCACGACGTAGCGGTCCTGGTGCGGGTGCAGGCAGAACACCGAGCGCCCCACGAGGTTGTCGGGGCCGGCCTCGACCACGCCGACGCTGGCGTAGCCATACTTGACCGGCGCCGGGAAGTCGCCGGCCTGGAACGGACACCGCATGCGCCCGAACTCGCTCGCCGGCACCTCGCCGCGGAACACCAGCGTCTCGGTGCCGCGGCTGACGCCGCTGTGCAGCGCGCGCACGCGGACCTCGTGCGGGCTTGGAGTGGGCAGCGGCTCGCGCCGCAGCTCGGCTCGGCCCGGCTCGGCGAGCCAGCAGGCGAGGGCGTGGTCGGGGATCGGCTGCGGACTCGGCTCGGGCATCGGGCGCGCGGCCGCGGCGGCGGGCCGCGGACCGCACCCATGGTAAGGCGATGGCCGAGACCACGATCGAGGCGGGTCGGGTCGGTGCGAAGGCGGCACGGCCCGCGCTCGCCGCGCTGCGGCGCGACGCGGCGCTTCACCTCGCCGTCGCGGCGCTGCTCGCGGGCGGTCTCGCTGCGGCGGTGGCGGCATTGGCGCCGCTGACCGCAGGGTATCCGCTGCGCGTGCTCGCGCCGTTCGCGGTCGCGGCGGCGCTCGTCTGGCACGCACTGCCGGCGCACGCTGCGGCCGACGGGACCGCGCACACACGCTTCGGGCCCGCCAACCGGGTCACGCTCGGGCGCCTCGTGCTCGTGCTCGCGCTGGCCGCGACGGCGGGTGCCGCGCCGTCGGCCGCGCTCGGCTGGGGCCTCGTCGTCGTTGCCACCGTCGCCGCGCTGCTCGACGCGCTCGACGGCGCGCTCGCGCGCCGCAGCGGCCTGGCGAGCCCGTTCGGGGCCCGTTTCGACATGGAGACCGACGCTCTGCTGATCCTCGTGCTCGCGCTGCTGCTGTGGCAGCTCGGCCGGGTGCCGGCGTGGGTGCTCGCCGCCGGGGCGATGCGCTACGCCTTCGTCGCCGCGGCGGCGGCGTGGCCCTGGCTCGCGCGGCCGCTGCCGCCGTCGGTGCGGCGGCAGGCGGTGTGCGTGGTGCAGATCGTGCTGCTGATCGTCGCGCTCGGCCCGATCGTGCCACCGGCGCTCGCCACGGCGCTGGCCGCGCTCGGGCTGACGCTGCTGGCCTGGTCGTTCGCGGTCGACGTCGCGTGGCTCGCGCGGCGCCGGCCCACCCCCCATCCCGAGCCCGACGCGAGGCACCCATGACGACCCCGACCGCCCTCCTGCGCCGCGCGCTGCTCGCCTTGGCCTGCACGTGGTTCGCCTGCGCCGCCCACGCCCAGCCGGCGCGCTACGAGATCGACCCCGCGCACTTCTCGGTCGGCTTCCTCGTCGACCACATCGGCTATGCCAAGGTGCTCGGCCTGTTCCGCGCCGCGCGCGGCAGCTACCGCTTCGACGAGGCGACGGCGACGGTGAGCGACGTGCGCATCGAGATCGACGCCGCCAGCGTGTTCAGCAACGACCGCCGGCGCGACGAGCACCTCGCCGGCCCCGACTTCCTCAACGCGCGCCAGCACCCGACGATCGTCTTCACCGCGCCGGGCGCCAGGCGCGTCGGCGAGCGCGACTTCGAGATCGCCGGCCAGCTCGAGCTGCTCGGCCAGAAGCGGCCGCTGACGCTGAAGGCGCGCTGGAACAAGAGCGCCGAGTCGCCGATCGGCGGGCTGCGCAAGCCGTACGTGATGGGCGTGTCGGCGCGCACGAGCTTTCGCCGCAGCGAGTTCGGGATGATGTACGCAGTGGCCAACGGCTGGGTCGGCGACGAGGTCGAGCTGATCCTCGAGTTCGAGGCGATCCGGCAGTGACGCCGGCCGCCGGCGCAGCGCCCGGCTGGCGCGCCTGGGCCTCTTGGCTGTGGGGCGTCGCGCCGGCGTTCCTGCTGCTCAACGCGCTGCTGACGTTCGAGAACCGCTGGCCCGGCATCGGCATCCGCTTCGGGCAGCGGCTGTCGTACGAGCTGTGCCTGGGCGTGCTCGCGCTGCTGGCGTGGTGCGCCTGGCGCGGCGGGATCGGCGCACGGGCGCGGCACGCGCTGGCCGCGCTCGTCGCCGTGCTGGCGCTGCTGCGCTACGCCGACGTGACGGCGGTGGCGATGCTCGCGCGGCCGTTGAACCTGTACTGGGACCTGCCGCACGCCTGGCAGCTGCTGCGCCTGGCCGCGGCGGGTGTTTCGCCCACCCAGGTCGTGCTGGCCGCGGCGGCGGCGCTGGCCGCGCCGGTGGCCGTGCACGCCGCCGCGGCGTGGGCGATCGGGCGGCTCGTGCGGCACCTGGCGTGGCCGCGCCCGCGGCCGTGGCTGTGGGCGGCGGGCCTCGGGCTGACGCTGAGCTGGACCGCGCACCCGTTCATCGAGCGCGACACGCGCTGGTTCTTCTCGCTGCCGCTGGCGCCGACGCTCGCGCGCGAGGCGGCGCGGCTGCCGGCGTCGCTGGCACCGCGCCTGAACGACGCGCGGCTCGGCCCGGGCCCGGCGTTCGACGGCGACCTCGCGGCGCTGGCCGGCGCCGACGTCGTGCTGCTGTTCGCCGAGGCCTACGGCGCGACCGTGTTCGACGACGCCGGCCACGCGCGCGCGCTGGCGCCGGCACGGGCGGCGCTCGCCGACGCGATCGCCGCCGGCGGCCGCCACGTCGTCACGGCGCGCGTGCGCTCGCCGACGTTCGGCGGCTCGTCGTGGCTCGCCCACGCGGCGGTGCTGGCCGGCGTCGACACCAGCGACCCGCTGCAGCACGACTTGCTGCTGGCCAGCGACCGCTCGACGCTGGTCAGCCACTTCGCGGCGCAGGGCTGGCGCACCGTCGGCTGGATGCCGGGGCTGCAGCGGCCGTGGCCCGAAGGCACGTTCTACCGCTTCGAGCGCCTCGCGCCGCTGGCGGCGATCGGCTACCGCGGCGCGGCGTTCGGCTACTGGCACGTGCCCGACGAGGCGGCGATGGCGCTGCTGCACGACCAGGAGCTGAGCCCGGCGGCGAAGGCGGCCGACCCGCGGCCGCGGTTCGTCGTGTTCCCGAACGTCAGCAGCCATGCGCCGTTCCGGCCGCTGCCGCCGCTGCTGAACGACTGGGCGCGGGCGGGGCGGCCCGACGCGTACACGCCGGCGCAGGTCGAAGCCGCGCTCGCCGTGCCGGTGTCGTGGGTCGACGCCACCGCCGCCTACCGCGACGCGATGGCCTACGTGTTCGGCTGGCTCGGCGGCTGGCTGCGTGACCTGGCGCCGCCCGACGCGCTCGTGATCGTCGTCGGCGACCACCAGCCGATCGCCGCCGTCAGCGGTCCCGCAGCGTCATGGGACGTGCCGGTGCACGTGATCGGCCGCGACCGCGCGCTGCTGCAGCGCCTCGAGGCCGAGGGCTTCGCGCCCGGGCTCGCGCTGCCGGCGGCGACGTGGGGCCCGATGCACGCGCTGACCGACCTGCTGCTGCG
>CALIDR010000029.1 GCA_938022295.1 uncultured Burkholderiaceae bacterium | reverse complement strand
GTCGGCCCGCAGGGCCGACCGCCACAGGGTGAGCCCGCAGCGGGTGCCGCCTGGCGCGATGCCTCGACCGATGCAGTCGTCAAGGGACCCGCCCTTCGCGAACGCACCCAAGGGACCGGATCCGGCCGACTGCGGCTCCCTTCTTGGAGAAGGATCGCGTCCTCCTTCGGTCGGTCGCCCAGCCAGGCGACGACGAACCTCGTCTTCGATGCCGGCGCCCGGGACCTTCGTTGCGGCGACACCACCGTCGCCCAGCACAACGCCCGCGGCGCGATCCCGACGATGGGGCCGTCCCTGGTACGCGATGGAGCGGGCGCCCCGGGGAAATACCGTCAACAGCGTCCGCTCACGAGCGGCCCGCGCGCGCGAGCTGCTTCTCGATCTCGGCGGCCGACACCGCTCCGGGCACGCGCGTGCCGTCCTCGTAGACGATCGCGGGCGTGCCCTGCACACGGTGCTTCTGGCCGAGGGCGACGTTGCGCGTGATCGCGGCGTCGTCGCACTTGCCCATCAGCTTGGGCGGCGCGACGCCGTCGACCATCCAGTCGCGCCACGTCTTCATCGGGTCCTTGGAGCACCAGATCGCGCGCGACTTCTCGTTCGAGTCGGGGCCGAGGATCGGGTAGAGGAAGGTGTAGATCGTGACGTCCTTGACGTTGAGCAGGTCGCGCTCGAAGCGCTTGCAGAAGCCGCAGTTGGGGTCGGCGAAGACCGCCATCTTGCGCGCCCCGCTGCCCTGGACGACGACCATCGCGTCCTTCAGCGGCAGGCTCGCGAAGTCGATCGCGGTCAGCTTGTTCAGCCGCTCCTCGGTCAGGTTGGTGCGGCTGCGGGTGTCGAAGATCGAGCCCTGGACGATGTAGTCGCCGCGCTCGTCGGTGTAGAGCACGTCGGTGCCGATGCGCACCTCCCACAGCCCCGGCACCGGCGTCTTGCTGACCTCGTCGATCTTCGGCAGCTGCGGCAGCCGCTCGGCGAGGTTCTTGCGGATCACCGCCTCCTGGGCGACGGCGGCGAGTGCGGCCGCGCCGAGCAGCACGGCGGCGACGAGACGGGCAAGACGGTGGGGCATGGGGAACATCCTTCAGGTGCCGAGCGCGCGTGCGGTCAGCCAGCGTTTGAGGGGTGGCAGGTGATCGACCAGATTCAGCCCGCGGTTGCGCAGTTCCCGCGCGCCGGGGGCGTCGGATGCGAACAATTGCAGCAAGCCGTCTGTCACGCGCGCCATGTCGGCGGTCGGCGCGTGGCGCTCGCGGGCATAGCGGGCGAGCAGCCGCTCGTCGCCGAGCGGGCGCCACGGCTCGCGCGCGGCGAGCACGCGCGACAGTGCCAGCACGTCGCCGAGGCCGAGGTTCAGCCCCTGGCCGGCGAGCGGGTGCACGACGTGCGCGGCGTCACCGAGCAGCACCCAGCCCGGCCCGCACACGCGCGAGGCGCGGCCGACGAGCAGCGGCCAGCCGGCGCGCGCGCCGCCGTCGGCCAGGCGCAGCTCGCCCGCCTCGCCGCCGGTCGCCTCGGCCAGCGCGTCCTCGAACGCGGCCGGGTCGGCGCCGAGCAGCTCGCGCGCGCGCTCGTCGGGCAGCGACCACACCAGGCCGTAGCTGCACCCGTGCTGCGGGCGGTCGAACGGCAGCAGCGCGAGCACGTCGGGGCTGCGGAACCACTGCCGCGCCAACCCGGCGTGCGGCTGCGACGCCACGAGGCGCGCCGCGACCGCCGTCTGGCCGTAGCGATGGGCGACGAAGTCGACGCCCAGCCGCTCGCGCCCGGCCGAGGCCTTGCCATCGCACCACGCCTGCAGCGCCGCGCGCACCGGCGCGTCGGCCGGACCGGCGTGCACGCGCGGCGAGAAGCGCACCGCGTCGGCGAGCACGGCCTCCAGCGCGCCGGCGTCGACGATGTGCGCGAGCGCCTCGACGCGCTGCGTCCACGCCGAGAACGCGAGCCGGCTGCCCGGCGCGTCGCCGTGGATGCGCATCTCGTCGACCGGCGTGGCGGCATCGGCCGGCAGCGCCTGCCACACGCGCAGCCGCTGCAGCAGCGCGACCGAGGCGGCATTGAGGGCGTAGGTGCGCAGGTCCGGCGCCGCCCCCGGGCGCGGCGGCGGCGCGAGCAGCGCGACCTCGAGGCCCTGCGCCGCGAGTTCGAGCGCGAGCGTGCGGCCGACGATGCCGGCCCCGTGGATCGCGACGTCGACCGGGTTCATCGGCGGATTGTAGGGACGCGACCGCGCCGCCTGCCCGGCCGTGCACCGCACCGCCGCCCCGACAATGCACAGCGTGAACCGAGCCGTGGCGCCGCCCCTGTCCGCATCGGGCGAGTTGCGTCTGGCGCAGCTGCTCGTCTTCGTCACGCCGGCGCTGTGGAGCGTCAACTACCTCGTCGCCCGCTGGGCGCCCGACGTCATCGCGCCGCACGCGCTCGCCATCGGGCGCTGGGTCGTCGCCGCCGCGGTGCTGGCCGGGTTCTGCGCGCCGGAACTGCGCGCCAAGCGCCACCTCGTGCGCGACGAGTGGCGCCGCTGCCTGGTGCTAGGCGCGCTCGGCATGTGGGTGTGCGGGGCCTTCGTCTACATCGGCGGGCGGCACACGACGGCGGTCAACATCGGGCTCCTCTACGCGGTGGCGCCGGTGGCGATCGCGCTCGCGTCGGCACTGTGGCTGGGCGAGCGGTTCGGCCGCGCGCAGGTCGTCGGCGTCGTGCTGGCGCTGGCGGGCGTGCTGCACATCCTGGCCCAGGGACGCTGGGCGTCACTCGCCTCGTTCGCGATCAACCCCGGCGACGCGTGGATCGCGGTCGCGGTGGCGTGCTGGGCGGCGTACTCGGTGCTGCTGCGCCGCTGGCCGTCGGCGTTCGGGCCGGTGGCGCGGCTGACGCTGATCGCCTGCGGCGGCATCGTCGTGCTGCTGCCGTTCACGGTGTGGGAGGCGCTCTTCTGGCTGCCGACGACGCCGTCGTGGCGCGCCGCCGGCCTCGTGCTCGCGGCGGCGCTGATCCCGGGCGCCGCCGCCTACTGTGCCTACTCCACGATGCAGCGCGTGCTCGGCGCCGCGCGGGTGGGCGTCGTGATGTACCTCGGCCCGCTGTACAGCGCCGTCGTCGGCTGGGCCGTGCTCGGCGTGCGCATCGAGCCGTTCCACGCCGTCGGCGCGGCCCTGATCCTGCCCGGCATCTGGTTCGCGACGCGGCGCTGAAGCGGCGTATCCTCCAGCCCCGAAGCCCCCGGACCGCCGCATGCCGTCGCCGCGCCTTGCCGCCTGCCTGACCGCGCTGCTGGTCGCGATGCCGTGGTTCGCCGGCGCGCAGGCGCTCGAACGCACGGTGGCGCGCCACGGCAGCGAGGAAGTGCCGGTGGAGATCGCGCGCCCCGCGGGCGACGGCCCTTGGCCGCCGGTGTTCTACATCCACGCCCGCCGCGGCTTCGAGGACGTCGACCGCGAGCACATGCGTGCGCTGGCGCGCGACGGCTTCCTCGTCCTCGCGCCCGACTGGCTCAAGCCGCAGATGATCGAGCGCTGGCCCGACCGCCACGTGCCCGAGACCGAGGACGACGTAGCCGCCGCGTTCGCGATGCTGCTCGCCCACCCGCAGGCGTGCCGGCAGCCGGCGGGCATCGTCGCCAAGTCGCGCGGGCCGTACTTCGCGATCCGCCTCGCCGCCCAGCGCCCGGCCGACGTGGCGGCGATCGTCTCCTACTACGGCCACTTCCAGAACCCCAACGCGCCCGAGCCGCAGCAGCTGTTCCAGGTCGCGCCCGAGGTGATGCAGATCACCGCGCCGGTGCTGATGCTGATCGGCGACGCCGACTTCGAGCTGCGCCGCATCGTCAACGGCCGCGCGTTCTACGCCCTGTGGCAGCGCGGCGTGCCGGTGTCGCTGCAGATGTACCCCCTGGCGCGGCGCGCGTTCGACTTCCGTGTCGACCAGACGCCGGAGGAGAAGGTCGCCACCGTGCACGCCGCGGCCGCCGAGCGGGCCTGGCTGCGCACGCACATGAAGCTCGACGCGAACGGCCGCTGCCCCGCCGCGCGCTGACGCCGACTCCTCTTCCGCCGCCGATGCTGCGCACGCTGAAAGACCTGTTCGACGCCCTGCTGCCGCCGCAGCCGCAGGCGAGCCCCGCCGACGCCGAGCATGCGCTTCAGCTGGCCACCGCGGTGCTGCTCGTCGAGGTGCTGCGCACCGCGCCCGACGTCGGCGAAGCCGAGCGGCGCGCCGTCGTCGCCGCGCTGCAGGACAAGTTCGCGCTCACCGCCGACGAGACCGACCGCCTGATCGAGCTCGCGCAGCGCACCGCACGCGACGCCAGCGACTACTACACGTTCACCTCGCGCATCAACGAAGCGTTCGAGCTGCCGCAGAAGGTGCGCATCGTCGAGCACATGTGGCGCGTGGCGTGGGCCGACGGCACGCTCAGCGCGCACGAGAACCACGTGCTGTGGCGCATCGCCGACCTGCTGCACGTGCCGCATGGCGCCTACATCCACGCCAAGATGCGCGCCCGCGACGCGATGGCCGCACCCGGCGATGGCTGACGACCCGTTCGACCTCGAGCGCTTCCTCGCCGCGCAGGCCCCGGTGTACGCGCAGGTGCGCGCCGAGCTCGCCGCCGGCGCCAAGACGAGCCACTGGATGTGGTTCGTGTTCCCGCAGCTGCGCGGTCTCGGCCACAGCCCGATGGCGCAGCGCTACGGCATCGGCTCGCTGGCCGAGGCGCAGGCCTACGCGCGCCACCCGCTGCTCGGCGCGCGGCTGCGCGAATGCACGGCGCTGATGCTCGCCGCACCGCCGGGGCGCAGCGCACGCGAGATCCTCGGCGACGTCGACGCGGCGAAGTTCCGCTCGTCGATGACCCTGTTCGCGCGCGCGGCGCCCGACGAACCGCGGTTCGCCGCCGCGCTGGCCCGCTTCTTCGGCGGCGAAGCCGATCCGCGAACGGTCGCCCTGCTCGGTTAGGGACCGGCGGACGCGGACGAGGCCTCGGCGCGCTCCTGCAGCAGCGCCAGCAGCGGCGCCAGGTGGTGCGCCAGCGCGAGCGCCACGCGCTGGTCGGCGGTCGTGAACACGCGCGCTCGGGTGTCGAACAGCTCGATGATGCCGATCGGCCGCCCGGCCGACACCAGCGGCGTCAGCAGCATCGAGGCGAAGCCGCGCTCGCGCAGCAGCGCCGCCTCGGCGGGGTCGACCTCGGGGTCGTCGACGCGGCAGCTGTAGGTCTGGCCGAGCGCCAGCGCGCGCGCCGTGTCGGGGTAGTCGGCGAGCGCGTAGGTCTGCTCGGCGAGCTTCCAGTCGTCGTGGCCGAAGCGGTAGTAGGCCACCGCCTTCACCGCCTGGGTCTGGGTGTCGAGCAGGTCGACGCAGCCGCCCGAGCAGGCGAGCACGTGCACCCATTCGCGCAGCGCGCCGCGCGCGGCGGTGACGACGTCGCGCGCGTTCGGCAGGTCCGGCGGCGGCGGGGGCGGGAGGTCTTCGGTGACGTCGCGCCGGCGGCTGGCGTAGGCGATCTCGGTCATGTCGGCCACCGAGGCGACGCCGCGGCCGCGCGCCTTGGCGTCGTAGACCGCCGCGTCGGCGCGGTCGAACAAGTCGCCGGGCTCGCGCGTCGAGGCGACGAACGCGATGCCGGCCGACACCGACAGCCGGCCCACGCCCGGCAGCACGGTGGCGCCGACGCGCGCCACCGCGCGCTGCGCGATGCGCTGCACGCGCTCGCGCTCGAGCCCGACGAACAGCGCCGCGAACTCGTCGCCGCCGAGCCGGGCGACGACGTCGACGTCGCGCGTCGTCGCGCGCAGCGCCTCGGCGACCCGGCGCAGCGCCTCGTCGCCGGTCTGGTGGCCGTGCACGTCA
>CALIDR010000028.1 GCA_938022295.1 uncultured Burkholderiaceae bacterium | reverse complement strand
GCAGGCGCCGAGCAACGCAGCGCCCGTGGCCGCGCGCGCGAGCGCGCTTCGTGATCGAACTCGGCGCCGTTGTTCGAGCGCAGCGAGCCGCAGGCGAGCGTAGCGAGTTCGGCGCCGGGCCACGGGTGCGAGTAGCGCAGGGCAGCCAGCGCGCAGCGCTGGCCGCCGAGGTGAAGCGCCGACGCCCGCGCGCACGGCGCTTTGCCGCGCCAACCTCGGCACGCCACCCAAACGGAACAGTCGATGTTCACAAAGGGCCGAGGACACAAGATGGCCCCCGGTTGGGCGCGCGCGAAGTCGAGACGCGCGAGGGGATCAGCGGCCGAAGCCCGGCGGCATGAACCCCCCGGGGCCGCCCGGCCCCTTCATGCCGCCCATGCGCTTGAGCATCTTCATGAAGCCGCCGCCCTTCATCTTCTTCATCATCCCCTGCATCTGCTCAAACTGGTTGAGCAGGCGGTTGACTTCCTGCACGTGAACGCCGGCGCCGGCGGCGATGCGGCGCTTGCGCGACGCCTTGATCAGCTCGGGCTTGCGGCGCTCGAGCGGCGTCATCGAGTGGATGATGCCTTCCATGCGCCGCACGTCGCGGTCGGCCTTGGCCATGTCGACGTTGGCGGCCTTAGCGCCGAGCTGGCTCGGCAGCTTGTCGAGCATGCCGCCGATGCCGCCCATCTTCTTCATCTGCTGCAGCTGCATCAGGAAGTCGTCGAGGTCGAACGTGTCGCCGGCCTTGACCTTGGCGGCGAGCTTCTCGGCGGCCTTCAGGTCGACGCTTTCCTGCACCTGCTCGACGAGGGCGACGATGTCGCCCATGCCGAGCACGCGCCCGGCGTGGCGCTCGGCGTCGAACACCTCGAGGCCGTCGAGCTTCTCGCTCGTGCCGGCGAACTTGATCGGCGCGCCGGTCACCTGCCGCACGCTCAGTGCCGCACCGCCGCGCGAGTCGCCGTCGAGCTTGGTCAGCACGATGCCGGTCAGCGGCAGCGCCTCCTTGAACGCCTTGGCGACGTTGACCGCGTCCTGGCCCTGCATCGCGTCGACGACGAACAGCGTCTCGACCGGCTTGAGCGCCGCGTGCAGGTCGCGGATCTCGGCCATCAGCGCCTCGTCGATCGCCAGGCGCCCGGCGGTGTCGACGAGCAGCACGTCGTGGTAGTGCTTCCTCGCGTGGTCGAGCGCGGCCAGGGCGATGTCGCGCGGCTGCTGGTCGGGCGCGCTCGGGAACCACTCGGCGCCGGCCTGCTTCGTCACCGTCTTCAGCTGCTCGATCGCCGCCGGCCGGTAGACGTCGGCCGACACCGTCAGCACCTTCTTCTTGCGCTTGTCGACCAGGTGCTTGGCGAGCTTGGCGGTGGTCGTCGTCTTGCCCGAGCCCTGCAGGCCGGCCATCAGGATCACGGCCGGCGGCTGGGCGGCGAGGTTGAGGTCGCTGACCCCGTCGCCCATCGTCGCGGCGAGCTCCTTGTGGACGATGCCCACCAGCGCCTGGCCGGGGTTCAGCGAGCCCACCACCTCCTGCCCGAGCGCCTTGTCCTTGACGCGCGCGATGAAGTCGCGCACGACAGGCAGCGCGACGTCGGCCTCGAGCAGCGCCATGCGCACCTCGCGCAGCATGTCCTGCACGTTGCTCTCGGTGATGCGCGCTTGGCCGCGCATCGTCTTGACCAGGCGCGACAGACGTTCGGAAAGGGCGGAGGCCATCGGGTGGGATTGCGGGCGCTGTTCCGCGCGAGGGCGGCGGACCGCGAAAGTACACTGACCGAATGAGTGTAGCGTTCGGTGCCGGCGCGGCCGCCAACGTGTGGACGTGGTGGCCGGCGCTCGCCGCCGCGGTGGCCTACGCACTGGCGCAGACCGGTCGTGCGCCCTCGCAGCGGCTGCCCAACGTCGCGCTGACGGTGGGGTGGATGTTCCAGGCGCTGGCGCTGGTCTACGACATCGCCGGTGTCGGCGACGCCGGCGGCACGGGGGCGCGCTTCGGCTTCGCGCCGGCGCTGTCGGCCACCGTCTGGCTCGTGATCGGCGTGCACCAGGTCGAAAGCCGGCTGCTGCCGCTGCCCGGCGTGCGCCGCGTGCTGGCCGCCGCCGGCCTCGTCGTCGTGCTGCTCGCGGCGCTGTTCCCCGGCGAGATGCGGCCCCACGCCGGCTCGGGCTGGCTGCCGCTGCACTGGCTGCTGGGCATCGTCTCGTACGGCCTGTTCGGCGTGGCGGTGCTGCACGCCGTGATGCTCGACGCCGCCGAGCGCCGGATGCGCGCCAAGGCGGCGCCGGCAGCCGCCGGCCCGCTCGGGCTGCCGCTGCTGCGGCTCGAGCGGCTGACGTTCCGCTTCGTCGACGCCGGCTTCGTCGTGCTGAGCGCCGCGCTGCTGCTGGGCTGGGCGGCGTCGTGGCAGGCGCCCGAGCTCTGGCGCTGGGACCACAAGACGGTGTTCTCGCTGCTCGGCTGGGCGACGTTCGCCGGCCTGATCGCGGGCCGCCGGCTGCAGGGCTGGCGCGGCCGCCGTGCCACGCGCTGGCTCTACGCCGGCGCGGTGCTGCTGGCGCTGGCCTACATCGGCTCGCGGTTCGTGATCGAGGTCCTGCTGCCGCGCGGCTGATCGGGAAGCGGGGATGGCGGTGAAGTACCTCGTCGTGATCGTCGTCGTGGCCGTCGTGCTGTGGCTGATGTTCGGCCGCCGCCGCACGCGCGCGGTGCCGCGCCGCGACGCGCGCGCGAAGGAGCTCGAAGGCATGGTCGCGTGCGCGCACTGCGGCGTGCACCTGCCGCGCAGCGAGGCGCTCGCCGCCGGCGGGCGCAGCTACTGCAGCGCCGCCCACCGCGACGCCGGACCGCGCAGCGATGGCTGAGGGCACCGATCCGGGCGCGGGCGTCGAGCGCCGGCGCGGCGACCGCCGCCGCGGCGACCGGCGCGCGACCGACCGCCGCCGGCCGGTGGCGCCGCAGCGGCCCGACGAGTCGTGGTTCGCCGCCATCGGCGTGGGCGGCGACACCGGCGTCGGCGCGGCGACCGACTTCGACGCCGAGTCGCGCTTCGCCGACGGCTGGCGCAGCGGCGAGGCGCCCGACAGCCGCTTCCTGTCGCGCCAGGCGCGGCGCATCACGAGCGGCGCCGGCGTGCCGGCGTTCGAGCGCATCTTCCGCACCTACCTCGTCGCCCGCGCGGCGCTCGGCGCGGCACTGCTCGGCGCGCTCGTGCTCGGGGTCCTGTTCGGCGTGCGGCCGCCGTGGCTGCCGCTGGCGGTGGCCGGCGCCTACGCGGCGGTCGCCGTCGCGACGTGGCTGGCGGCGCAGCTCGGCCGGCTGCGCGCCGCGCGCCCGGGCACGGTGCGGCTGAGCCGGCGCGCCTGGGTGCTGACGATCGGCGTGGACCTGATCGCGTTCTCGGCGCTGCACCTGCTCGAGCCGGTGTCGAACCTGAACTACGTCGCGCTGCTCGTGCTGCCGGTGCTGATGGCGGGCGTGCTGACGCCGCGCCTGCACGCGCTCGGCACCGCGGCGGCGGTGGCGCTGATGCTGCTGGCCAGCGGCTCGCGCGCGATGTGGCGAGGCGTCGACCCGGCCGCGGCGCTGACGCCGGCGGGGCTGGCCGGCATCGGCTTCTTCGCCGTCACGCTGCTGGCCGGCGAGCTCGCGCGGCGGCTCGCCCGCGAGGAGCTGACCGCGCGCGGCAGCCTCGAGATCGCGCGCCAGCAGGCGCAGCTGAACCGGCTCGTGATCGACGAGATGGGCGAGGGCGTGCTCGTGATCGACCGCCGCGCACGGGTGCGCACGGCGAACCCGGCGGCGCGCCGGCTGCTGGCCGCCGACGGCCTGGCGCCGGCGGCGCCGTTCCGGCTCGACGCCGTGCCGGCGTGGCGCGCGCTCGCGCAGGCGGTCGAGCAGGCGTTCCGCGACGCTGCGTGGCCCGAGGCCGGGCGCGACGTGCGCCTCGACTTCGGGCCGGGCGACGGCCGCACGCTGCGGGTGCGGGTGCGCTTCACGCGCCGCCGGCAGGGAGACGCCGACGACGCCGGGCGCGACACGGCGAGCATCATCGGCGGCGCGCAGGAGGACCTGTGCGTCGTCTTCGTCGAGGACGTGCGCGCCGTGCTCGCGCGCACGCGGCAGGAGAAGCTCGCCGCGATGGGGCGCGTGTCGGCCGCGATCGCGCACGAGATCCGCAACCCGCTGGCCGCGATCGCGCAGGCCAACGCGCTGCTGCGCGAGGACGGCCTGGCGCCGGCGCAGCAGCGGCTGGCGGCAATGGTGGCCGACAACGTCGAGCGGCTCAAGCGCATCGTCGACGACGTGCTCGAGGCCACGCCCGCGGGCGCGGTGCCGCCGCAGACGATCGACGCCGCGGCCGAGGTCGGCGCCGCGGTGCGCGAGTGGGCGCAGACGGCGCGCGTGCCGCTCGGCGAGGACAGCCGCATCGTGCTCGAAGGGCTCGACGCCCCGCTGCCGGTGCTGTTC
>CALIDR010000027.1 GCA_938022295.1 uncultured Burkholderiaceae bacterium | reverse complement strand
CTGGTGCGGCCAGCTGCTGGCCGACTACGGCGCCGACGTGATCAAGGTCGAACGCCCCGGCCCCGGCGACGACACGCGCGCCTGGGGGCCGCCGTGGTGGGCGCCGCCGGCCGGCGAGCGCGTCGCGAGCTACTACCTGTGCGCCAACCGCGGCAAGCGCTCGGTGGCGGCCGACCTCGCCAGCGCCGACGGCCAGGCGCTCGTGCGCGCGCTCGCCGCCGAGGCCGACGTGCTGATCGAGAACTACAAGGTCGGCCAGCTCGCCAGGTACGGGCTCGACGCGGCGTCGCTGGCCGCGGTCAACCCGCGGCTGGTGTACTGCTCGATCACCGGCTACGGCCAGGACGGCCCGTACGCGCCGCGCCCGGGCTACGACTTCGCGATCCAGGCCCGGGGCGGGCTGATGAGCATCACCGGCGAGCCGGGCGGCGAGCCGCAGAAGGTGGGCGTCGCGGTGGCCGACCTGATGACGGGCCTGTACGCCGCCACCGCGATCCTCGCCGCGCTGCACGAGGCGAAGGCCACCGGGCGGGGGCGCCACATCGACGCCGCGCTGCTCGACGTGCAGGTGGCGATGCTCGCCAACCAGGCCAGCGGATACCTGTGCAGCGGCGTCGTGCCGCGCCGCCAGGGCAACGCGCACCCGAGCATCGTGCCGTACCAGGTGTTCGCCAGCGCCGACGGCCACGTCGTGCTCGCCGTCGGCAACGACGGCCAGTTCGCGCGCTTCTGCGCCGTCGCCGGCTGCGCCGGCCTCGCCGCCGACCCGCGCTACGCGACCAACACCGAGCGCGTGCGCCACCGCGACGAACTCGTGCCGCGGCTGCAGGCGGTGCTGCGCGGGCGCACGACGGCGGCGTGGGTCGAGGCGCTCGAGGCCGCCGGCGTGCCGTGCGCGCCGATCCTCGACGTCGGCCAGGTGTTCGCCGACCCGCACGTCGTCGCGCGCGGCGTGCAGCGGCCGGGCGACGGCGGCCGCCCGCCCGCGGTGCTGAACCCGATGCGCTTCGACGGCCGGCGCGCCGCCGCCGAGCGGCCCGCGCCGGCGCTCGACGCCGACGGCGAGGCGATTCGCGCCGCGGTGGCGGACAGCGGCCGCTGGCCGGCCGGCTGACGGGCGCCGCGGTCGGCCGCGCGGCAGAATCGCCGCGCCACCACCCGCGACGAGCGCCGACGATGACGATGCGTGCCCTGCTGGCCCTGCTGCTGAGCTTCGGTCTCGTCGCCTGCGGCGACTTCGGGTCGCTGTCGGACACCCGGGTGCGGCTCGTCAACGCCACCAGCGACGGCTATGAGTCGCTCGACCTCTACGTCGACGGCGACCGCGAGATCACCGGCGTGGCGGTCGACCGCGTCAGCGGCTACACCGGCGTCGACGCCGGCGACGCGAGCCTGGCGGTGGCGCGCACCGGGTCGTCGACGCTGCTGGCGGCGAGCGACCAGACGTTCGCCCGCGACAAGGACTACACGCTGGTCGCCTACGGCGCCGTCGGCACGCTGCGCACCGTGCTGCTGACCGACGACGAGAAGGACGCCGACCGCGGCAAGGCGCGCTTGCGGCTGCTCAACGGCGCGCGCGACGCCGGCGCGATCGACGTCTACCTGACCTCGCCCGGCGACCCGCTCGACGACGCGAGCCCGGTCGCGGCCAACGTCGCGCCCGAGGCGCTGAGCGACTACTCGACGGTCAACAGCGGCGACTACCGCCTGCGCATCACCGCCGCCGGCGACCGCGCCGACGTGCGCCTCGACGTGCCGCTCGTCAGGCTCGCGAGCCGGCAGGTGTCGACGCTGATCGTCAGCGGCACGCCGGGCGGCGTGCTCGTCGACGCCGCGCTCGTCGAGCAGGGCGGGCCGCTGACGGCGTTCGTGAACCCGCAGGCGCGGGTGCGCGTCGTCGCCGCGATCGCGGGCGGCGCGCGCGTCGACGTCGACGCCGGCGGCACGGCGCTCGCCGCCGGCCAGGTGTCGCCGCAGATCGGCCCCTACGCCCGCCTTGCGGCCGGCCGCCTGCCGCTGGCGGTGCGCGTCGACGGCCGGCCGGTGGCCGTACCGCTGCTCGACGCCGCGCCGGGCACGGACTTCTCGGTGCTCGTCCACGGCCGCGCCGCGGCGCCGCTCGTGACCGTGTTCGCCGACGACAACAAGCTGCCGACGGCCGCTGGCAGCGCGAAGCTGCGCCTCGTGCACGCCGTCGCCGGCCTGCCCGAGACGATGACGCTGCAGGTCGGCTTCACGAACCGCGGCACCGCCGGCTACGGCGAGGCGTCGCTGCCGCAGACGCAGGCCGCCGGCAGCGGGCAGCAGCTGCAGGTCACGTCGCCGACGCCGCCGGCGGTGAAGTTCGCGCTCGACGACCTGCGGCTCGACGCCGGCAGCGTCTACAGCGTGTTCATGCTCGGCAGCTTCGACGACCCGGCCACGACGCTCGCCGCGACGCTGCGCAAGGACCGCTGAGGCGGGGTCCGCTCCGGGGCCGGCGGCTCAGAACTCGAGTTCGTCCTTGATCGCCGCGATGCCGGCCTTCGCGCAGTCGTCGTCGGCGTCGCCGGTGGGCGCGCCCGACACGCCGATCGCGCCGATGATCGAGCCGCCGGCTTCGATCAGCACGCCGCCGCCCACGCCGATGAAGCGCGGCACCTGGCGGATGCCCGAGCTCGGCTGGCCGGGCTGCGTCGCCCGCGCCAGTTCCGTCGTGTTGGTGCGGAAGCTCACCGCCGTCCACCCCTTGTTGGCCGCGGTGTCGGGGGTGTGCGGGCCGGCGAAGCGGTCGCGCAGCATCGCCTGCGTGACGCCGAAGCGGTCGACGACGGCCACCGCCACCTGGTAGCCGCGGCGGCGGCAGTCGAGCAGCGCGGCGTTGGTCGCCTTCAGCGCCGCCTCGGGCGTGAGCACGCGGATCGTGTGCGTGCCGCTGCCGGCCTGGGCGAAGGCGGCGGGGCTCGCGGCGGCGAGCAGCAGCGCACCGGCGGCGGTGGCGTGGCGCAGGAAGGGGTTCATCGCGGTCTCCTGGTCGGTCGTGGCGGAAGGTCGGCCTGCGCGTGGCGCACGCCGAGGCAGCGTGCCGCGATCTTCCCCACCGGCGCCGCGGCCAGTCTTGCGCTGCGTCAAGCCGACGGCCGACGCCACAGCCTAGATCCGGCAGTCGGCCGCTCGACTCCGCATGCAACCCGCTTTCATGCTTGGTGGTTCCGCCTGCGCGGACGGTCACACGTTGGGCGACGACGCTGCGCACCCGATCGAGCCGCCCTCGGTCACGCTGGCGGCGTTGCGAATCCTCGCGATGGCAAGCGCCATCGCTGCGGTTCGCGCCTTGCCAGCGCGCCCGATGACGGCCCGCTCGGGCGCGCCCAACCGCCGGATCTAGGCTCAGCGTTTCAGGACCTTCGGCACCGGCGCCGGGCGCAGGCGGAATGCGTCGGGCATGCCCGAGCCGAGCAGCGGGCGCAGGTACAGCCGGAACGCGTCGGTGACGTCGGTGCCGCTGGCGGCGATGAATCCGTCTTCCATCGTCCGCGTCTTGCCCGCCACCGCCTCGAGCGGCTGCAGCCGGTAATCGACCGAGTAGAAACCGGTGCGCTCGATCGCGACGCTGCCGTCGCGGTCGCCCCACAGCGCGTACTGCACCGCCTTCTCGCCGACCTCGCGCGCCTCGCGCTGGTCGACGTCGCTGACGCAGCCGACGAAGCTGCGCTGCAGGTAGCCGAACGTGTCGCCGCGCACGCGCTTGATGCGCAGCTTCGTCTTGATCTCCTCGCACAGCAGGTCGGCCAGGGCGCCGTTGCCCGACAGCTGCACGTTGCCGTGGGCGTCGTGCTCGAGGTCCTTCGCGAGCTGCGCCGCGATCGGGCGGCCCGAGGCGTCGTGGATGCCTTCGCTGACCGCGATCACGCAGCGCCCGAGCCGCTCGTAGGTGGCCTTGACGTCGGCGAGGAAGCGCTCGAGCTCGAACGTGCGCTCGGGCAGGTAGATCAGGTGCGGGCCGTCGTCGGCGAACTTCTTGCCGAGTGCCGAGGCGGCGGTCAGGAAGCCGGCGTGGCGCCCCATCACGACGCCGACGTAGACGCCCGGCAGCGCCGCGTTGTCCAGATTGGCGCCGGCGAACGCCTGGGCGACGAAGCGCGCCGCGCTCGGGAAACCCGGCGTGTGGTCGTTGCCGACGAGGTCGTTGTCGATCGTCTTCGGGATGTGCAGGCTTCGGAGCGGGTAGCCGGCCTTGTTCGCCTCGTCGGCGACGATGCGCACGGTATCGGCGCTGTCGTTGCCGCCGATGTAGAAGAAGTGCTCGATGCGGTGCGCCTGCAGGACCTTGAAGATCTCCTGGCAGTACGCGAGGTCGGGCTTGTCGCGCGTCGAGCCGAGCGCCGAGGCCGGCGTGCCGGCGACGAGCTCGAGGTTGTGGCTCGTCTCCTGCGTCAGGTCGACGAAGTCCTCGTCGACGATGCCGCGCACGCCGTGGCGTGCGCCGTAGACGAGCCGCACGTCGTGATGGCGCCGCGCCTCGAGCACGACGCCGACGAGCGACTGGTTGATGACGGCGGTCGGACCGCCGCCCTGGGCGACGAGGATCTTGCCGGACGACATCGCGCGCACCTCCTGCTGCGTGCGCAATGTACGCCCAGGCGCGCGCTTCAGGCCAGCCGCCCGCTCTGGAAGTCGCGCACCGCCTGGAAGATCTCCTCGTGCGTGTTCATCACGAACGGCCCGTACTGCGCGATCGGCTCGTTCAGCGGGCGACCGGCGATCAGCAGCGCCCGCGCGCCGTCGGCCCCGGCGGCGAGCACGACGCCGTCGCTGCCCGGCGTGTTGGCGAGGATCGCCATGCGCTGCACCGGTACCGCCGTGCCTTCGATCGCGACGCCGCCGCGGTAGACGTAGACGAAGGCGTTGTGCGCCGCCGGCAGGGGCTGCGCGAACGGCGCGCCGGGGCTCAGGCGCAGGTCGAGGATGAGCGGCTCGGTCGTCTCGCGCTGCATCGCCCCGGCCACGCCGTGGCTCGCGCCGGCGATCACGCGCACGGTGGCGCCGTCGGGCGTCGTCGCTTCGGGGATCTCGGCGGCGGGGATGTCGCGGTACCACGCCGGGCGCATCTTGTCTCTGGCCGGCAGGTTCAGCCAGAGCTGGAAGCCTTCCATGCGGCCTTCGTGCTGCTCGGGCAGTTCGCTGTGGATCACGCCGCGGCCGGCCGTCATCCACTGCACGCCGCCGGGCCCGAGCAGCCCTTCGTGGCCGGCGCTGTCGCGGTGGCGCATGCGGCCTTCGAGCATGAGGGTCACGGTCTCGAAGCCGCGGTGCGGGTGGTCCGGAAAGCCGGCGATGTAGTCGTCGGGGTTGTCGGTGCCGAACGCGTCGAGCATCAGGAACGGGTCGAGCCGGCGCTGCAGGTCCGGCGTCAGCACGCGGGTGAGCTTGACGCCGGCGCCGTCGCTCGTCGGCGTGCCGACGACGAGGCGCTCGACGGTGCGCGGGCGGACGACGACCGGGCTCGCGGGCAGGGTGAGGAGCGAGGTGTTCATGGTCTGCAGCTTAGGCCGCCGGCGGCAAGCCGGGATTGCGGCGCGTTGCATGCCGCGTGCAAGCCGGCTGCCGTTCGGCGGCGGGCAAAAAAACCGCCGGCAGGCAAGCCTGCCGGCGGCGAGGTGACCGGAGTGAAGGAGGTTCGTGCGTGCTTACTTGGCCTGCGTGACCTTGGCGGTCTCGGCCTTGGCCGTCTTCGCCGCGTCCTTGCGCACTTCGCGCGTGGCCACCGGCGTGGCCTTCGTCGCGTCGGCCTTGGTCGCGACCTTCGGCGGCGGCACTTCGTCGTGC
>CALIDR010000026.1 GCA_938022295.1 uncultured Burkholderiaceae bacterium | reverse complement strand
CCGCGGCGCTGGCGGCGCAGCTGCAGGTGGAGAAGTCCGAAGCCGAGGCGGCGCGCCGCGACGCCGAGGCGGCGAACCGCGCGAAGACGCAGTTCTTCGCCGCCGCCAGCCACGACCTGCGCCAGCCCCTGCACGCGATGGGCCTGTTCGCCGAGGCGCTGCGCCAGCGCACGCACGACCCCGAGGTCGCCCGGCTCGTGCACAGCATCAACGAGAGCGTCGACGCGCTCGAGGGCCTGTTCGGCGAGCTGCTCGACATCACGCGCATCGACACCGGCGGCGTCGACGTGCAGCCGCAGCCGGTGCGGCTGCGCGACCTGTTCGCGCGCCTGCGGCTGCACTTCGAGCCGGCGGCGTTCGAGAAGGGGCTGGCGCTGCGCTTCCGCGGCGAGCGCCACGTGGCCCACGCCGACCCGGTGCTGCTCGAGCGCATCCTGCGCAACCTGGTCAGCAACGCGATCCGCTACACCGAGGACGGCGGCGTGCTCGTGGCCTGCCGCTCGCGCACCACGGTCGCCGGAGCGCGTCTGCGGCTGGAGGTCTGGGACAGCGGCATCGGCATCGCGGAGGCGAGCCTGCCGCGCATCTTCGACGAGTTCTACCAGGTCCACGGCCACCGCCCGCTGCAGGCGCACCACCGCAAGGGGCTGGGCCTGGGGCTGGCGATCGTCAAGCGGCTCGCGGCACTGATGGACGCGCCGCTTTCGGTGCGCTCGCGCGTCGGCCACGGCACGGTGTTCTCGCTCGAGGTGCCGGTGGGGCGCGAGCCGCGCGCGCTCGGCGGCGGGCAGGCGCCGGCGCGCGCGCCGCTGGGGCTCACGCTCGACGGCCGGCGCTTCGTCGTCGTCGAGGACGAGGCGGCGGTGCGCGAAGGCCTCGTCGTGCTGCTGCAGGCCTGGGGCGCCGACGTGATCGCGTTCGACGACGTCGACGCGGTGCGCGCCTGGGTCGCCAGGCCCGACGCGCTGCGTCCCGACCTGCTGCTCGTCGACTACCGTCTGCCCGCCGGGCGCACCGGCATCGAGGCGCTGCAGGCGATCCGCGCGCGCTTCGCCGGCGCGCCGCTGCCGGCGATCGTGATCACCGGCAGCAGCCTGTCGGGCCACGAGGACGAGGCGGCCACGCACGACTTCCACCTGCTGATCAAGCCGGTGCTGCCGAACAAGCTGCGCGCGATGATCGCGTTCAAGCTCGGCGTGCGCGCACCCGCCGCCGCACCCTGATCTCGTGCCCGGCGCCGGCTGCGCGCGCCGTACGGGCAATTGCGTAGCGCGACGGGCCCCTGCGGCGGTTCCAATCGCAGCCATCGATCAACAAGGTCGCAGGCAAGGGGATCCATGAAACATCGCGATCGACACGACCTCATCGGCGGCGTGCTGCTCGGCGCGCTCGGCCTGTTCGTCGCCTTCTACTCGCAGCGCTACGACTTCGGCACGCCCGCGCGCATGGGGCCGGGCTTCTTCCCCCACGTCCTCGGCTGGATCCTGGCCGTGCTCGGCGTGCTGATCGCGCTGCCGGCGTGGTTCCGCCGCACCGCCGAGCCGCTGGACGTGCAGTGGAAGAACGCGCTGTTCGTGCTCGGCGCGATCGTGCTGTTCGCGTTCACGCTCAAGCCGCTCGGCCTCGTGCTGTCGACCTTCGCCGCCGCCTTCGTCGCCACGCTGGCCGACAAGGCGATCACGTGGCGCGGCCGCCTTCTGGTGTCGGCGGGCGTGGCCGCGGTGACGGTGGCGATCTTCATCGGCGGCCTGAGCATGGTGCTGCCGCTGTGGCCGGCTGGACTCTGAGCGCGGGGAGGACACGACGATGGACATGCTCTCCGGTCTGGCCCTGGGCGTGCAGTCGGCATTCGCGCCGACGACGCTGCTGTACTGCTTCATCGGCGTGCTGCTCGGCACGCTGATCGGCGTGCTGCCGGGCATCGGCGCGCTGGCGACGATCTCGCTGCTGCTGCCGGTGACGTACCACCTCGAGCCGACGGCGGCGATCGTGATGCTGGCCGGCGTCTACTACGGCGCGCAGTACGGCGGCTCGACGGCGTCGATCCTGCTGAACCTGCCGGGCACGCCGTCGTCGGCGGTCGCCTGCCTGGACGGCAACCCGATGGCCAAGGCCGGGCGGGCCGGCGTGGCCCTCTTCATGACGACGATCGCCTCGTTCGTCGGGGCGATGATCGGCCTCGTGATCCTGGTCGGCTTCACGCCGACGATCGCCGAGCTCGGCCTGAAGTTCGGCCCCTACGAGTACTTCGCGATGATGCTGCTCGGGCTGATCGCGGCGTCGACGCTGGCCTCGGGCTCGCCGGCCAAGGGCATCGCGATGGTCGTGCTCGGCCTGCTCCTCGGCATGATGGGCACCGACGTCAACTCGGGGCAGACGCGCTTCGACTTCGACGTCCCCGAGCTGATGGACGGGCTGAATCTGGTCGCGCTCGCGATGGGCGTGTTCGGCGTCTCGGAGGTGATCGGCAGCATCAACCGCGTGCACGGCGGCAAGGCCGAGAAGATCTCGATGCGCTCGATGCTGCCCACGACGAAGGAGTGGAAGGACTCGGCGATGCCGATGCTGCGCGGCTCGGGCGTGGGCAGCTTCTTCGGTGCGCTGCCGGGCACCGGGGCGTCGATCGCCTCGTTCATGTCCTACGCGGTCGAGAAGAAGATCTCGCGCACGCCGGAGCGCTTCGGCAAGGGCGCGATCGAGGGCCTGACGGCACCCGAGTCGGCCAACAACGCCGCGGTGCAGACGGCGTTCGTGCCGACGCTGTCGCTCGGCATCCCCGGCGACGCCGTGATGGCGCTGATGCTGGGCGCGCTGATCATCCACGGCATCCAGCCCGGGCCGCTGATGATCAGCGAGCAGCCCGCGCTGTTCTGGGGCCTCATCGTGAGCTTCATCATCGGCAACATCATGCTGATGATCCTCAACATCCCGCTGATCGGCGTGTGGGTGGCGATCCTGCGCATTCCGTACAACGTGCTCTATCCGGCGATCCTCGTCTTCATCAGCCTGGGCGTGTACAGCGTCAACAACAACACGTTCGACATCCTGATGGTGGCGATCATCGGCGCCATCGGCTACGCGATGACGGTGCTGAAGTTCGAGGCCGCGCCGATGCTGCTCGGCTTCATCCTCGGCCCGCTGATGGAGGAGCACCTGCGCCGCTCGCTGCTGCTGTCGCGCGGCGACCCGATGGTGTTCCTGCAGCGCCCGATCAGCGCGACGCTGCTGGCGTGCTGCGCCGGCCTGCTGCTGTGGACGCTGTGGTCGGCGGTGCGGCGCGCCGCGCGCGAGGCGGCGGCCGATGGCGCCCAGCCGGCCTGAGGTGGATTCGCTTCCGGTCGCGGGGACGCTGCGTCCGGGTTCGGCCCATCTGGTTCTTCGGGTGTTCCCTTTGCGCCGCCTGCGTAGGTTGGCGCTGCAAAGCGCCGTGCGCGCGGGCGTCGGCGCTTCACCTCGGCGGCCAGCGCTGCGCGCTGGCTGCCCTGCGCTACTCGCGCCCGTGGCCCGGCGCCGAACTCGCTACGCT
>CALIDR010000025.1 GCA_938022295.1 uncultured Burkholderiaceae bacterium | reverse complement strand
GTGGACATCGCGCCAGGCGGCACCCGGTGCGGGCGAACTGTGTGGCGGCGAGCAGGCGAGCACGGACACGGGCGGTCCGGTGGACCGCCCGTGCCTTGCGAGCGGCCGGGCCACTGGCCCGGCGCGGCCTGCAAGGCCAGGTCCGGGGTCGGCGCGCGGGAGCGCGCTTTGTAAACTGACTCGCGGCGGTTGTCCGAGCGCAGCGACCGCAGGGAGCGTAGCGAGTTCTGCCGCGCGACCCCGGGCCGAGCAGCGCAGCGAAGTCGTCGCGCAGCGACGACCGCCACAGTGTGAGCCCGCCGCGGGTGCCGCCTGGCGCGACGCCGCGACCGCCGCACATTTCCCGAAAAGAACCGACCTTCACGAACGCGCCCAAAGGGCCGTGGCCCGACGCAGTCTCGATGCGATCGAACGCCGATCGGCATCAGTGCTTGTCGGCTTCCGTGGTGAAGCTGTCGGCGTAGAACTCGTCGGCCGGCAGGCCGCAGCGCGCGACGAAGTCGCGCCGCGCGGCGTCGACCATCACCGGCGCGCCGCAGGCGTAGACCTGGTGGCCCGAGAGGTCGGGCAGGTCGGCCATCACGGCCTCGTGGACGAAGCCCGTGCGGCCCGTCCAGGCGTCCTCGGGCCGCGCTTCCGACAGCACCGGCACGTAGGTGAGGTTCGGCATCTCGGCGGCGGCCTGCAGCGCCCAGTCGTGGCGATACAGGTCCGCCTTCGTGCGGCAGCCCCAGTACAGCACGGCCGGGCGGTCGACGCCCTTCATCCGCATGTGCTCGACGATCGCCTGGATCGGCGCGAAGCCGGTGCCGCTGGCCAGCAGCACGATCGGCTTGGCGCTGTCCTCGCGCAGGAAGAAGGTGCCGAACGGGCCTTCGACGCGCAGGATCTCCTTTTCCTTCATCGCGCCGAACACGTGGTCGGTGAACTTGCCGCCCGGCATGTGGCGGATGTGCAGCTCCACCGTCGGCTGCGCCTGCAGCGTGTGCGGCGCGTTGGCCATGCTGTAGGCGCGCCGGGCACCGTCGCGCAGGATGAACTCCAGGTACTGCCCGGCGCGGTACTTGAACGCGACGTTGGCCGGCAGCTGCAGCGTCAGCACGGCGACGTCGGGCGCCGGGCGCTCGATGCGCTGCACGCGCGCGGGCATCTTCAGCACCGGGAACTCGCCCGCGCCCGGCACGCTGCGCGCCTCGACGACGCAGTCGGTCTGCGGCGTGGCACAGCAGGTCAGGATCCAGCCCGCCTCCTCCTCGGCCACCGACAGCGCCTTCAGCTGGTGCGCGCCGTGGATCACCCGGCCCTCGAGCAGCCGGCTCTTGCACGAGCCGCAGGCGCCGTCGCGGCAGCCGTAGGGCAGGCCGACGCCGGCGCGGATCGCCGCCGGCAGGATCGCCTCGTCGCGCGCTACGTCGAAGCTGACGCCGGCCGGCTGGATGGTCACTTTGAACGTCATGGTCGGTGTGTCCGAGTTGTGAAGGCCGCGCGGCAGTCGGCCGTAGAGCCCGCCTCGAGGCCGAGGCAGCGGCGGGCGGGTGGTGCACGGAACGTCAAGGCGAAAGCTTGCGCGCCCGCAGCGTGTGGATCAGACTCGTGCGGTCGATGTCGGCCAGCGACATGATCGGCGCGTACATCAGATCGCCCGGATCGCTCGACCGCTGCCATCCGAACTTCATCTCGCCGACGATGCGCAGCAGCATCTTCTGCGTGCGCAGCGCCAGGGCATCCATCGTGGCGGGCGTGCCGTCCGCTTCGAAGGCCAGCCTCGCGAGCGACAGCACCGACGTGCGCGCCATCGGGCTGTGAACCGAGTACTGGAACCGAAAATTCCGCGAACGCGAATTGATGTCGCGATCGGTCAGCACGATGAAGTACGTCCGGGCGTTCGTGTCGGGCAGACGGCTCGACAGCGACGTGCCCAGCTGCAGATAGTCCTGGGCGGCATACTGGTTCGTCCCGGCGAACGGTTCGTCGACCCCCGACGGCGCCCACGTCGACGACTTGATCCACAGTCCGGTGTCCCGGGTCAACGCGCGTGCGATATTCGCTGCCAGCGGCTCGGGGATGCCGTCCGTCGGCACGACGTAGAGGGCGACGGCGTCGACGGGGCTCGACGGGAGCATCCTGTCCGCTTGCGACATGGCGGCATGCGGCCAGAGCACCAGGCCCAGGAGAATGCGTCGCCGCATGCCGAGATCGTGTTGCCGCTCCATCGCCGTTCGTGATTCTGCCCGCACGCCTGCACCACACGCCGCGATGCGTCCGACGCCCCCTTCCAGCCGCCGCCCGACGCTGCTGATCGTCGGCTGCGGCGACGTCGGCCTGCGCGTGCTGCGGCTGCTGCGCGGACGCTGGCGCGTGTTCGCGCTGACCTCGTCGCCCGCACGGCAGGCCGAGCTGCGCGCGGCCGGCGCCTTGCCGGTCGTCGGCGACCTGGACGCCCCGCAGACGCTGCGGCGCATCGGCGCGCTCGCCGACGCCGTGCTGCACCTCGCGCCGCCGCCGGCGCACGGCGCCGTCGACCGCCGCACCGCCCACCTGCTGCAGGCGCTGGCGCGCGGCGGCCGCGTGCGCCGCCTCGTCTACGCGAGCACGACCGGCGTCTACGGCGACTGCGGCGGCGCCCACGTCGACGAAACCCGCCCGCCGAACCCGACGACCGACCGTGCCCGGCGCCGCGTCGACGCCGAGGCGCGCGTGCGCGCCTTCGGCCGCCGCACCGGCGCGGCGGTCACCGTGCTGCGCATTCCCGGCATCTACGCCCTCGACCGCCAGGGCGGCAGCCCGGCCGAGCGGCTGCGGCGCGGCACGCCGGTGCTCGTGCCCGCCGACGACGTCTACACGAACCACGTCCATGCGGACGACCTGGCCCGCATCTGTGTCGCGGCGCTGCAGCGCGGCGCGCCGCAGCGCGTGATCCACGCCTGCGACGACAGCGAAATGCGGATGGGCGACTATTTCGACCTCGCGGCCGACCTGTTCGGCCTGCCGCGGCCGCCGCGCATCACGCGCGCGCTGGCGGTGCAGCAGCTGTCGCCGATGCTGCTGAGCTTCATGAGCGAATCGCGCCGGCTCGACAACCGGCGCCTGAAGCGGGAACTGCGGGTGCGCCTGCGCTACCCGACGGTGGCCGAGGGCCTGGCCGCCCCGGCCGGCGGCGCCCGGTCCGACGGCTGATCGGGCGCAGTGGCGAGCGCCCGCGTGGCGCCGCCGCGGGGTCCGGTCCCAGAATGGCGACCATGGCTCCTGCAGCCCCGCTGCCCGCCGACGAGGACGCCCGCCTGGCGACGCTCGGCGAATACCCGTTGCTCGACACCGGCCCCGACCCGGCGTTCGACGCCCTGACGGCGCTCGCCGCCGCGATCTGCGGCACGCCGATCTCGCTCGTGAGCCTGGTCGACCGCTCGCGGCAGTGGTTCAAGTCGCACCACGGGCTGGAGGTGGCCGAGACGCCGCGCCGCGACGCGTTCTGCGCCCACACGATCCTCGGCCGCGAGGTGTTCGTGGTCGAGGACGCGCCGGCCGACCCGCGCTTCGTCGACAACGGCCTCGTCGTGGGCGAGCCGCACATCCGCTTCTACGCCGGCGCGCCGCTCGTCTCCCCCGAGGGCCACGCGCTGGGCACGCTGTGCGTGATCGACCGCCGCCCGCGGCGGCTCGACGCCGCGCAGCTCGCGGCGCTGCGCACGCTCGCGCAGCAGGTGATGTCGCAGCTCGAGCTGCAGCGGCGCAACCGCCAGCTCGCGCGCACGCTCGAGCAGCGCAACGCCGACCTGGCGGCGCTGCGCATGCTGCAGGAGCAGCTCGCCGAGCGCGACCGGCGCATGCAGCGCCTGACCGCGCAGCTGCCCGGCGTCGTCTACCAGTTCCGCGCCACGCCCGACGGCCGCGGCGCCTTCACCTACGCCAGCGAGGGCCTGCGCCGGCTGTTCGGCGTGGGTCCCGAGGAAGTCGCCGACGACGCCAAGCTCGCCTACGCCCGCGTGCACCCCGACGACGTCGCGCGCGTGATGGCGACGACCGCCGAGTCGGCGCGCACGCTCGCGCCGTGGGACTGCGAGTACCGCGTCGTCGACGCCGACGGCGGCGTGCGCTGGCTGCACGGCCGCTCGGTGCCCGAGCGGCAGCCCGACGGCGGCACGCAGTGGCACGGCTTCCTGACCGACGTCACCGAGCGCCACCGCACCGACGACGCCCTGCGCGAGAGCGAAGCGGTGCTCAGGCAGGCGCAGCACCTGGCGCACCTGGGCAGCTGGCGCTGGAACAGCGCCACCGGCGACAGCCGCTGGTCGGACGAGACGTACCGCCTGTTCGGCGTCGACCCGGCGACGTTTCGCGCCACCTTCGACGCCTTTCTGGCTCTCGTTCACCCCGATGACCGCGACGCCGTCGCGCGCGCGCACGCCGACGCGCTCTCCGGCCTGCGGCCGTACGACATCGAGTACCGCGTCGTCACGCCGGCCGGCGAACTGCGCCACCTGCACGGCCGCGCCGAGGTCGTTCCCGACGCCGCGCGCGGCGGCGCGCCGACGATGATCGGCACCGTGCTCGAGATCAGCGAGCGCAAGCGCGCCGAGCAGGCGCTGGCCCGCCACCGCGACGACCTCGAGCGCCTGGTCGTCGAGCGCACCGCCGAACTGGTGGCCGCGCGCGACGCCGCCCAGCAGGCCAGCCGCGCGAAGAGCGATTTCCTGTCGGCGATGAGCCACGAGCTGCGCACGCCGATGAACGCGATCCTCGGCTTCGGGCAGCTGCTCGAGCTCGAGGCGGGCCTCGGCCCGC
>CALIDR010000024.1 GCA_938022295.1 uncultured Burkholderiaceae bacterium | reverse complement strand
CCGGGCCCGGCCGTGGTGGCGTGTGGCCGCCGCGGCGGTGCTCGCCGCCGCGGCGGCCGCGCCGGCGCTGGCCGACCGCGACGACGCCGAACGCCCCGGGGCCCCGGCCGCCACCGAGCGGCGCGCGGCGACGTTCGGCAGTGGCAGCGACCTCTTCGCCGCCGGCAGCGGCGTGCGCGTCGACGCCGCGGTGGCCGGCGACGTCGTCGCCGCCGGCGGCAGCGTCGAGGTCGGGGCGCCGGTGGGTGGCGACGCCGTCGTCCTCGGCGGCACGGTGCGCGTCGACGACCGCGTCGGCCACTCGCTGTACGCCGCCGGCGGCCAGGTCACCGTGAACGGTCGCGTCGGCCGCAGCGCGCGGCTCGCGGGCGGGCAGGTCGAGCTCGCGCGCGGCGCGCGCGTCGACGGCAACGTCAGCGTCGCCGGCGGGCGGGTGCTGCTGGCCGGCGACGTCGGCGGCGACGTGCAGGCCAGCGGCGGCAGCGTGCGGCTGGACGGCGCGATCGGCGGCGACGTCGTCGTCTCCGCCGGCACGCTCGAGCTCGGCCCGCAGACCCGCATCGCGGGGCGGCTGCGCCACGTCGGCGGCGACGTGCAGCGCCACGTCGACGCCCAGGTGGCCGGCGGCATCGACCGCCTGAGCGTCGACGCCCCGCCGCGCGAACCGCCGCGCGCGCGCACCGGCGGCTGGGTGTGGACGGTGGGCCTGCTCGTGCTCGCGGCGGTGCTCGCCGCGGCGCTGCCGGCGCTGGCCGCGCGGCTGGCCGACGCGCTGGCCGGCCGGCCGGGGGCGAGCGTGGCGCTCGGCTTCGCGGTGCTCGCCGGCGTGCCGGTGGCGGCGGTGGTGGCGCTGGTCAGCATCGTCGGCATCCCGCTCGGCCTGCTCGGCCTGGCGCTGTACCCGCCGCTGCTGCTGCTCGGCTACGTCGGCGCCGGGATGGGCCTCGGCCTGGCGCTGATGCGCCCGCGCACCGGGCCGGCGGGCGCGGGGCGGCGCATGCTCGCCGCCGTGCTCGGCGTACTCGCGATCTCGCTGCTCGCACGGCTGCCGTGGGTCGGCGGCTTCGTCGTGCTGCTGGCGCTGGTGGCCGGCATCGGCGCGCTGCTGCTGCCGCGGCGCGCGCCGGCGGCCGCGAGCCCGTCGCCGGCCGCGGCCTGATGCGGCGCGCGGCGCTGCTCGGCGCCGCGGCGCTCGCGCTCGGCGCCGCGGCGGCGGCCGTCGGCACGTCGTACCGGCGCGACGTCGCCGCCGCCACCGCCCGTGCGGCGCAGGGCGGCGTCGTGCTCGCCACCCGCTGCGGGCCGATCGAAGTCGCCCAGGCCGGCGCCGGCGTGCCGCTGCTGATGGTGCACGGCAGCGGCGGCGGCCACGACCAGGGCATGGCGTTCGCGCGCGGCCTGCACGGCATGCGCGTGATCGCGGTGTCGCGCTTCGGCTACCTCGGCACATCGATGCCGGCCGACGGCTCGCCGCAGGCGCAGGCCGACGCCCACGTCTGCGTGCTCGACGCGCTGGGCATCGGGCGCGCGGTCGTCGTCGGCGCCTCGGCCGGCGCGGCGTCGGCGCTCGAGACGGCGATCCGCCACCCCGACCGCGTGCGCGCGCTGGTGCTCGTGGTGCCGATCGCCTACCGCCCGCCCGACGCCGACGGCCCGCCGCCGGCGCCGCTGGCGCCGTGGCTCGAGGCGCTGATCGAGCGCCTGATCGGCTCCGATTTCGCGTACTGGGCGGCGCTGCGGCTGGCGCGCGACACCGTGATCGGCACCGTGCTCGCGACGCCGCCGGCGCTGGTGGCCGCCGCCGACCCCGCCGAGCGCGCGCGCGTGCACGCGATGGCCGAATCGGTCCTGCCGGTGTCGCGGCGCGCCCGCGGCATGCGCGACGACTCGGCGCTCGGCCACCGGCTTGGTCCGGCCGCTCTCGAGCGCGTGACCGCGCCGACGCTCGTCGTCAGCGCGCGCGACGACGGCTACGGCACCTACGCGCCGGCCGCGTACACGGCCAGCCGCATCGCCGGCGCGCGCTTCCTCGGCTTCGACCGCGGCGGGCACCTGCTCGTCGGCCACGACGCCGCGGTGCGCGCGGCGATCGTCGAGCTCGTCCAGGGCAGCGACGACTGACGCCGCGCGGTGCCACGGCACCCGTGCGGGGGAACGACGCCGCCGCGCCGGCGACGAAAAATGCCCGTCACGATGGCACGGCACCATCGCCGGGCTCGCACGAGGAGACACGGCCATGACCCAGACCTTCAACGTCGGCGCCCCGTCGCGGTTCGTCACCGTCACGGCGTGGGTGTGCATCGTGCTCGGCGCGGCAACCACCGGCTGGGCCGGGCTGCAGCACGCGGCGGCGGCCTCGCTCGCCGTGCCGGCACCGGTCGCGCCGCCGCTCGTCACCGGCTGGCTGCTCGCCTACCTGCCGTGGGTCGTCGGCGCCGGGCTCGTGCTGTCGCTGGCCACGCTCGGCGCGGCGGTGGGCCTGCTGCTGCGCCAGGAATGGGCGCGGCGCGTGCTGATCGGTCTGCTGGGCCTGGCGATCGTGGCCAACCTGCTCGGGCTGTGGATCCAGCACGAGGTGGTGCAGGCGCTCGTCAGCCACACGCTCGACGGCGCGCCGCTGCCGGCGCAGGCCGCCGGGGTGTTCGGCGGCTTCGTGACCGCGGCGCGGCTGATGGGCGCAGCGGTGACGCTCGGCGCCTGCGGACTGCTGGCGTGGGTCATCGGCCGCCTGATGTCGCCGGCGGTGCGGCGCGAGTTCGCCTGACGCGGCGCGCGCGCGTTCAGCGCAGGTCGCCGTCGACGTAGAACCAGCGCCCGTCCTCGCGCACGAAGCGGCTCGTCTCGTGGTGCCGCGTCGCGCGGCCGGCGAGCCGGTTGCGGGCGACGAACTCGACCGTCGCGTGGTCGGCGTCGGCGACGGTGTGGCGCCGCACCTCGAGGCCGAGCCAGCGCAGCGCCGCCGGCAGCGGTTCGAGCGTGGCCGGGCGCGTGCGCGGGTGCCACGTCGCGAGCAGGTAGTCCAGCCGCCCGAGCACCGTCGCGCTGTAGCGCGAGCGCATCAGCGCCTCGGCGGTGGGCGCCTGCAGGTGCGCGGGGCCTTCGTGCCACCGGCCGCAGCAGTCGGCGTAGGGCAGGGCGCTGCCGCAGGGGCAGGGGAGCGGGGCGGTGGTCGGCATCGGGGGCGATGATCGCTCGACGCGCACCCTACACTGGGCGAGCCCCGTTCAGGCGTTCGAGGGAGACCCGCCGATGCTCGATCCGCAAGCCCGCGCGCTGCTCGACCTGATGGTCGAGCGCGCGATCCCGCCCGTGCACACGCTCGCCCCGGACGAGGCGCGGCGCCTGTACCGCGAACGGCGCTTCTTCACCCAGCCCGACCCGCCGCCGGTGGCGTCGGTACAGGACCTGCGGGCAGCGGGCCCGCACGGGCCGATCGCGCTGCGCGCCTACCGCCCGACGGGCAGCGCCGCCGACACGGTGCTGCCGGTGCTGGTGTACTTCCACGGCGGCGGCTGGGTGATCGGCGACCTCGACACGCACGACGTGCTGTGCCGCGAGCTCGCCAACGCCGCCGGCTGCGCGGTGGTGGCGGTCGACTACCGGCTCGGGCCCGAGCACCGCTTCCCGGCCGCCGTCGACGACTGCCTGGCCGCCGTGCGCTGGGTGCGCGA
Source organism: uncultured Burkholderiaceae bacterium (assembly GCA_938022295.1). GTDB lineage: Bacteria > Pseudomonadota > Gammaproteobacteria > Burkholderiales > Burkholderiaceae_C > Calidifontimicrobium. Next base: position 9,313 of record CALIDR010000024.1, on the reverse strand, counting down.
GCAGGCGGCGGCGCTGCGGGTCGACGCGCGGCGGCTCGCCGTCGGCGGCGACAGCGCCGGCGGCAACCTGGCCGCGGTCGCGTGCCTCGCGCTGCGCGACGCGCTCGAGCCGCTGCCCGTCTTCCAACTGCTGATCTACCCGGCCACCGACATGCGCGCCGTCGCGCCGTCGCACGCCCAGCACGCGCAGGGCTACCTGCTGACCGCCGACAGCATCGCCTACTACCGCGGCCACTACGTGCCCGACGCGGCGCGCTGGACCGACTGGCGCGCCTCGCCGCTGCTCGCGGTCGACCACGGCCGCCTGCCGCCGGCGCTCGTGATCACGGCCGGCTTCGACCCCCTGCGCGACGAAGGCCGCCAGTTCGCCGACGCCCTGTCGGGCGCCGGCACGAAGGCGCAGTACGTGTGCTTCGAGCGCCAGATCCACGGCTTCGTCACGATGGGGCGCCTGATCGACGAGGCGAACACCGCGGTGGCGCTGTGCGGTGCCGCGCTGCGGCGGGCGCTCGCGGTGCCGGCGGGGTGAGCGCCCGCGCGCTCGGCGCGGTCAGCCGGCGCCGTGCTCGCGCACCAGCGCCGGGTTGAAGCGCGGGTCGTTGTACATCTTGAACTGGCGGTAGACCTTGAAGTACGCGCGCCCGGCGCGCGCGTCGGCGAGCAGGGCGTCGAAGCAGGCGGCGAGGTCGGCGCGCTGCTCCTCGAGGCGCGCGAGGCGCGCCCGGCTGGCCGCGCGGTGCGCCTCGTCGACGTCGGTGCGCAGCGTCTGCGCGCGCATCGCGTGGATCTTCAGCGCCAGGATCGACATGCGGTCGACCATGCTGCCGGCGGTCTCGCTGTTCAGCCGCGCGCCCGGCGCGGCACGCGCCCGCGGGGCGTCGCTGCGCGCCGACTCCGGCTCGACGAGGCCGAGCGCGGTCAGCAGCAGTTCGTCGAAGCGCTCGGTGGCGTCGTTGCGCGCCTGGTTGTGGCGGTCGATCGCGCGCTTGTTGGCGGCGATCTCGGCGTCGGCCACCCGCGTGCGGCGCGCGAGGTCTTCCTCGGCCCACAGCAGGGCGTTGCAGCGGTGGTTCACGGCCACCCAGTGCATCGGCTCGGTCGCCGGCGCCTCGTCGGGCGGTGCCGCGGCGGGGAAGCCGGGGTTGGCGAGCAGCCGGTCGTGCAGGGCGGTGATCTCGGCGGCGCGGGGCAACGCGTCGTTCATCGTGGGTCGGGCCACCGAAGGCTCCGTGACAGCGACGTGACGGATTATCCGGGGCCATGCCGACGCTCGTGATCCGCCTGCGCAACTGGGTCGGCGACGTGACGCTCGGCGTGCCGACGCTGCGCCGGCTGGACGCGGCGGGATTCACGCCGTGGCTGGTCGGCCGGCGCTGGGCCGCCGACCTGCTGCGCGGCGAGGGCTGGCGCGTCGAGCCGCTGCCCGCCGGCGCGCGCGATCGCGTGGCGCTGCTGCGCCGCCTCGCGCGCGAGGCGCGCGCGGCCGATCCCGGCTTCGCCCGCCAGCGGCTGCAGGCGGTGTGCCTGCCGTACTCGTTCGGCAGCGCGCTCGAGTTCCGCCTCGCCGGGCTGCGCACGCTCGGCCACGCCTGGGAGGGCCGGCGGCTGCTGCTCGCGCAGGCGGTCGCGCGCGACCGCTCGCGCCACGAGCTCGAGGTCTACTGGGCGCTCGGCGACGCGGTGCTCGGCCGCGCGGCGCCGCTGCCCGAGCGCATCGGCCTGCGCGTGCACCCCGACGACGCGGCGGCCGCCGACGCGCTGCTCGCCGCCCACGGCGTCGCGCCGGCGCCGATCGTCGTCTGCCCGTTCGCCGGCGGGACGTACCGCGGCCAGGAGAAGACGTGGCCGGCGTTCGCCGACTTCGTCGCCCGCGTGCTGCCGCGCTTCGGCCGCCCGGTGCTCGTCTGCCCGGGGCCGGGCGAGGAGGCGATCGCGCGCGCCCGGTTCGCCTCGGCCACCTGCGTGGCCGGCGTCGGCCTCGGCGTCTACGCTGCGCTGCTGCAGCGCGCGGCGCTGATGGTCAGCAACGACACCGGGCCGGGGCACCTCGCGGCGGCGGTGGGCTGCCCGACGGTGGCGGTGTTCGGGCCGGGCGACGCGGTGCTGTGGCGCCCCTGGGGGCCGACGGTGACGGTCGTCCAGGCCGCGCCGGGCTGGCCCGACGTCGACGCCGTCACCGCCGCGGCGGCGCGGATGCTCGGGCGCCGGGGCTGACGCCCCGCGGCGGGCAGCCCTTCGCTTGTCTCGAAGACTGTATAAACGTACAGTATCCGGGTGGATCCGTCGGCCGTCGCCACCCGCACACCCCTCGCGCCCGAAGCGCTGCACCCGGCACTGTGGCGCGCGCACCAGCTCGGCCGGCACGCCGGACACGCCTGCGCGACCGGCTTCGACGCCCTCGACGCCGCGCTGCCCGGCGGCGGCTGGCCGGCGCGCGCGCTGACCGAGCTGCTGCTGCCGCAACCGGGCATCGGCGAGCTGCGCCTGCTCGCGCCGGCGCTGGCCGCGGTGGCCCGCGACGGCCGCCCGCTGCTGTGGTTCGACCCCCCGGCCACGCCGTGCGGCTGGACGCTGCAGGCGCTCGGCGTCGACCCGCGCCGGCTCGTGCTCGTGCGCGGCCGCGACGGCCTGCGCGGCCACGCCTTCGAGCGCCTGCCGGCGGCCGACACGCTGTGGGCGCTGGAACAGACGCTCGCCAGCGGCCACGCCGGCGCCGTGCTGGCGTGGCTGCCGGCGCGCCTGCGGGCGGACGTGCTGCGCCGGCTGCAGCTGGCCGCGCAGGCGCACGATGGCCCGGCGTTCGTGCTGCGCGACGTGCAGGCGCGCCTGAAGCCCAGCCCCGCGCCGCTGCGGCTGCTGCTCGGTGCTGCCGGCGCCGACCGGCTCGCGGTGCGCGTGCTCAAGCGGCGCGGCCCGCCGCTGGCGCAGCCGCTCGTGCTCGCGCTGGCGCCGGTGCTGCCGCCGGCGGCGCGCGCGCGCGCCGAAGCCGGCCGGGTGCCGGCGCGCCGGCCGGTGGCGCAGCCGGCCTGATCGCCGTGGGGGCGGCCGATGCTCTGGCTGGCGCTGCACCTGCCGCGGCTGTCGCTCGAGGCGTGGTGCGCCGCCGCCGGCGTGGCCGCCGACGACCCGCAGGCGCCGCCGCTGGCGCTGCTGGCCGACCACGCCGTGGCCGACGCCAACGCCGCCGCCGCCCGGCGCGGCGTGCGCCCGGGCCAGCGGCGCGCGACCGCGCTCGCGCTCGCGCCCGACCTGCGTTTCGGGGCGGCCGACGCCGCGCGCGACGCGCAGGCGCTGTCAGCGGTCGCGCAGGCGGCGCTGGCGTTCACACCGGCCGTGACGCTCGACGACGACGCAGCCACCGTACTGCTGGAGGTCGCGGCGAGCCTGCGCCTGTTCGGCGGCCACCGCCGGCTGCTGCAGCGGCTGCGCGACGCGCTCGCGCCGCTGCGCCACCGGGTGTGCATCGCCGCCGCGCCGACCGCCCTCGGCGCCGTGCTGCTCGCGCGCTGGCGCGACGATCTCGCGTTCGGCCCCCACGCGGCCGACCTTCCCGCCCTGCACGCGCTGCTCGACGCCGTGCCGGCGACGCTGCTGCGCGCCGCGCGCGCGCACGGCGAGGCGCTGCAGGCGATGGGGCTCGCCACGCTGGCCGACCTGCGCGCGCTGCCGCGCGCCGGGCTGGCGCGGCGCTTCGGCCAGGCGTTGCTCGACGAGCTCGACCGCGCCCGCGGCGACCGTCCCGACCCCCGCACGTGGATCGCGCTGCCGCCGGCGTTCGAGGGCCGGCTCGAACTCGCCTGGCGCGCCGACACCGCCGACCAGGTGCTGCACGCCGCCGACGTGCTGCTTGCCCGCCTGGTGGCTTGGGCGCAGGCGCACCACGCGCGCATCGCCGCCTTCGCGCTGCGCATGCAGCACGAGCCGCGCCACCGCGACGGCGCGCAGCCGGCGCACACCGAACTTCGCGTCGCGCTCGCGGCGCCGAGCGCCGACGCCGCCCACCTGCGCGCGCTGCTGCGCGAGCACCTGGCGCACACGACGCTGGCCGCACCGACGCTCGAGCTGCGCCTGCACTGCCGCGACCTCGCGCACGGCACGCCGCCCAGCGGCGAACTGTTCCCGACCCGCGAGGCCGACCGCGAAGGCCTCGCGCGGCTGCTCGAACGCCTGCGCGCGCGGCTCGGCGACGCGCGCGTGCAGCGGCTCGAGCCGGTGCCCGACCACCGCCCCGAGCAGGCCACGCGGGTGGCGGCGCTGACGGCGCCGCCGGCGGCACCTGCCGCCACGGGCGCGGCACCCGCGGCGTGGTCGCCGGCCGGGCGGCCGCTGTGGCTGTGGCCCGAGCCCGCGCCGCTGCCCGAGCGCGGCGGCACGCCCTGGCTCGACGGCGCGCCGCTGCAGCTGCTGACCGGCCCCGAGCGGCTCGAGACCGGCTGGTGGGACGGCGCGCCGACGCTGCGCGACTACTTCGTCGCCCAGGCCGGCGACGGCGCGCTCGTGTGGATCGACCGCGCCCGCCTGCCGGCGGCCGAGCCGCACGCGCAGGGGTGGTTCCTGCACGGGCGGTTCGGATGAGCGCCGGCCGGGCCGCGCCCGGCCCGCCCCCGGCCCGCCCCCGCGGGCGACCCGAAAGCTCGGGCTGCCCCGGCGTCCTGCGGATCAGCCGAGGTGCCGGCCGAAGAACCGCAGCGTGCGGTCCCAGGCGATCTGCGCCCACGCGGCGTCGTACTGGGTGACGTCGATGCGCCGCGGGCCCTGCGCCGTCTCGTTGGCGAAGCCGTGGTGCGCGAGGTAGCGGTGGCCTTCGTAGGCGACGCCCGCGGTGCGCAGCTTGGCCTCCAGCGCCTCGACGCCTTCCATCGCGAACGCCTGGTCCTGCGTCGCCCAGTGCGCCATCATCGGCGCGCGGATCTTGCCGGCGTCGACGAACTCCAGCGGCGGGTAGCCGTACCAGACGACGCCGGCGTCGGCCTCGGGGGCCATCGTCAGCGTCAGCACGGTGAGCGCGCCGCCCATGCAGAAGCCGGTCACGCCGACCTTGGCTGCGCGCGTCTTCAGGAACTGCACCGCGCCGCGGATGTCCTGCGACGCCGCGGCGCCGAAGTCCAGCCCCGTCATCAGGTGGTGCGCCTCCTCGGCCTCGACGGTGGACTTGCCGCGGTAGAGGTCGGGCACGAGGGCGTGGTAGCCGGCGTGCGCCAGGCGGTCGGCCACGCCACGGATCTGGTCGTTCAGGCCCCACCACTCCTGGATCACGACCACGGCGGCGGTGGCGCCGGTGGCTTCGGCCAGGTAGCCCGAGACGCTCTGGCCGTCGGGGCGGGGGTAGGTGATCGTCGTGCCCATCGTCGCATGCTCCTCGTCGTGTTGGCGTGGCCGGCGACAAGCATACGCCGCCGGTGCCGACGCAAGTGGCGGTCAGGGTTGCTCGCGGTCCACCGGCGCGCCGTCCTCGGTGTCGCCGTCGTCGGGGCGGTCGGGCGCGTCGAGGTCGGCGGCCGCGTCGGCGTCGACGATGCCGGCGCCGGGCTCGTCGGGTGGCTCGTCGGTCGCGGTGTCGACCGCGGCCGCGCCGCCGGCCTTGCGGGCGCGCTTCTCGGCTTCCTTCTCTTCCTTCTTCTTCTTCTTGGCCAGTTCGCGCTGGCGTTTCTCGAACGAGTAGTTGGGCTTGGCCATGCGGCGGGGGTTCCTCGTGGTCGGTGCGGGGCTCTCGACGACCGGATGCCGCCGAGCCCCATTGTCGCCGCTGCGCACGCCGGCGGAGGCGCGCGTCGTCAGGCCGTGTCGGCGAGCTTCAGGCCGACGATGCCGGCCACGATCAGCGCGACGCTGACCAGCCGCACCGTGCCGACGGGATCGCCGAACAGCACGATGCCGAGGACCACCGTGCCCACCGCGCCGACGCCGACCCACACCGCGTAGGCGGTGCCCACCGGCAGCGACTTCATCGCGATGCCGAGCAGCGCGACGCTGGCGGCCATCGCCACCAGCGTGATCACGGTGGGCACGACGCGCGTGAAGCCGGCGGTGTACTTCAGGCCGATCGCCCACACGACCTCGAGCAGGCCGGCGACGACGAGGATCGTCCATGCCGCCGTCGGGCTCGTCGCGACGGCGCTCACGGCTGCGGCAGGCGCGGGCGCGGCGCGGGGCGGCGCGGCAGCACGGCGCCGTCGCGCCACGCGAGCACCAACAGCGCAACCTCGGCGGCGTGGAACAGCAGCGCCGCCGGCACGATGTGGCTCAGCTGCCAGATCGACGCCGTGGCCGCGGCGAGCCCCGCCACGCCGGCGACGTAGGCCGCCGCCAGCGCGGGCGGCGCCGGGCGGCGCAGGCGCCAGGCGATCGCGACGACGGCGGCGGCGACGAGCAGCCCCTTGATCGCCGCCATGCCGCGCAGCAGCCAAGCGAGATCGGGGTCGGCCTGCAGCAGCGGCTGCGGGTCGCCGACGACGAGCGCCAGCGCCGCCGCCGCGGCGACGGCCGCCGCGAGCCACGCGGTGCGGCGCGCGGCCGCGGACGCGGGCTCGCTGCGCAGGGCGGTACCGACGTCGGAGCCGATCGTGTGCATGGCCGAATCCCGGTCGAAGGTGGAGCGCCGAAGCGTGCCGAGGCGGCGTGCGGCTTGGGGTCGGCCCGCAGGATCTCAGCGTGCCGCCGGTGGCGCGACGCCGGCGATCGGCCGCGGCGGCCGCTCGAAGCGGTAGATCGTGTCGTTGAGGTGGCGCGCCACCTCGTCGATGTCCTCGGCGTGCCAGTTCAGCTGCGCCGTCGCCTGCCACCGCTGCACCTGGTCGCGCAGCGTCGCCCAGTCGGTGGCGCGGCGGTTGGCGCGCCAGTGCATCTGCGTCGTGTGGCAGCCGATGCAGTGCAGCTCGTACAGCGTCTGGCCGCGCGAGGGCACGGCGGACTGCGCCGCCGCGGCGCCGGCCGCGGTGACGACGACGGCGGCGAGCAGGGCAAGGCGGCAACGGTGGCTCATCGGTGCGGCAGGCGTGGACGGCCGCTCAAGATAGCACGCCCGCGCCGCCGGCCGGGGCGTGCGGCCTCGGCCCGTAGAATCCGCGCGCCCTGCATGGGCGGACGGAGCAAAGGCAATCCCAAATGCTGGACCAGGAGGACGAAGGCACGCGCATCGCGATCTGGGTCGTGGTCGGCGTGCTGTTCTTGGTGCTCGTCGGCGTGATCGGCGGCGTCGTGCTGCGTCACCTGCACGGCAAGGCCGCACCCGCGGCGCCGGTGAGCGCGGCCGCGCCCGCCGCGGTGGCGACCGTGGCCGAGGAGATCGAGCTGATCGAGGCGCCGCTCGAGGGCGAACTCGTCGCGACGCTGACCTTCGAGGTCGGCAAGGCCGATCTGGGCGGCGACGCCTCGGCCGCCGTCGACGCGATCGTCGCCGCGCTGGCGGCCGCGCCGGCCAGGCGCATCGTGCTGTCGGGTTTTCACGACGCCAGCGGCGACCCGGCGTTCAACGCCGAACTGGCCAAGCAGCGCGCGATCGCGGTGCGCGAAGCGTTGCTCGCTGCCGGCGCCGAGCCTGCGCGCGTGCAGCTGCGCAAGCCCAAGTCGACGCTCGGCGGCGGTTCCGACGAGGAAGCCCGCCGCGTCGAGGCGCGTCTGGTCGACTGACGCCGGATCCGCCGATGCTCGGCCCGCCGTCGCGCGCCGGGCGAGCCGCGGCGCGGCCTTGTCCCTTCGCGGCACGCGCACCCGTTGGGTGGTGCACCGGGCCGACGGCATAACGCAGGTGGTGCCGGTCGAGCCTTGGTGCTCCGACGCAGGGTCCGCGTCGGACGGGCGCCAGCCGTACGGCCCGGCCTCGGCATGCCGGCATCGGTCGTCGCCCGGCGGTGAGGCGAGCGCGGTGCGATGAAGCGCCAAGCCCGTTTGCCGACGCCGCTGCGCGCGGCCCCGCCGCACGCGGCCCCCGTTCCACCTGCACCGCACCGGCCCGTGGCGCTGGCGCGCGATGCCCGGCCTCGCGCTCGCGCCGGCCGTGGGCGGTCTCGCGTTCGCGGCGGCACGGGCCGCGCGGCCGGCCGCCTCGGGTGGGCCGAAGCAGGCGCCGGCCTGCTGGCCCTGCTGTTCGCGCCGCCGCTGCTGCGCCCGGCGCTCCGGCAGCCGCCCGTGAGCCTGGTCGCGAACCCTGGCGGCCTGTACGTCCTGCACGGCTGCGCGGGCCGCGAGCACGTCGTCGTGCCCCGGCACGGGGTCGGCGCGATGTCGGTGCGGCGCGTCGCGAGCGGCAACGGCGTATTGCGGGCGGTCGTGATCGGCATCCGCGGCGGCGCCGCGTTCTGGGAGCCGGCCCGGGCTTCGCGCTTCATGCCGCACCGGCTGCCGCCGGTGGCGCCCGACGGCACGTGCGAATGCCCTCTGCCGAGCCCGCTGGGTGTCGCGCCCGAGGCGATGCTGGCCGCGCTCGTCGCGCTGCGCGACCGGTCGTCGCCGGCCGCGGCGGTGGAGGAGCGGTGAGCACGGCGTGCCAACTCTTGCCTTCAGCCGCGCGTCGCAGCGTCCGATGCCGCCCGGGATGAGGCCCGCCACGCCGTCTGCGCATGCCACGCCGCCGTCCCCCGGCCGGCGCAGCGCCTTGCGACGACTGGGCGCACTGGGCCTGCGCGGCCTCGCGCCGCTGGCGCTGCCGCCGCTGACGGCCGTGCTGGCCGGGTGCATGCGCCGCGGGTCCGAGCCCGGCGAGTGGTACTCGAACTGGGACCTCGCCGGCGGCTGCGCCACCGACCGCAGCCCCGTGCGCTGGCGCGATGCGCTGGGCGAGACGTCCCACTTCTGCCCCGCGGACGAGCCTGGCGGTGCGGCGTCGCCCGACGGCTGGACATGGGTGTTCTACGGTGCTCCCTGGTGCGGCACGAGCCAGCGGCAGGCGGCGCGCATGCGCGAGTTCATCGACCGCGTCGCCGGCCGCGCACGGGTCTACACCGTGATCACCGCCGGCGGCGAGCCGTTCACCGTCCCCGGCGTGTCGGACGCCCTCGCCTGGGCCGGCCGCACCGGACTGCCGCTGCGGCGCGTGCTGTTCGACCCCGCCGAGCCCGACAACCGCCAGATCCCGCAGCACCTGCTGGTCGGGCCCGACGCGCGCACCTGGTGGCGCTTCGTCGGCGGGCTGCCGGTGGAGATGATGCTCGAGGTGCTCGAGGACTTCGCGTCAGGCCGCCGGCAGCCGCGCGTGCGGCGCATCGAGCGATGAATGTCGCTCGAGCCGAGGGCCGGGTGCCGGGCGTCGGCGCCGCGTTCACGGCACCGACGCTGCAGCGGGACGGCCGTGACGGCGTCTCGGCACCGCCGCGGC
>CALIDR010000023.1 GCA_938022295.1 uncultured Burkholderiaceae bacterium | reverse complement strand
CGTCTACCCGCCGATGAGCGAGCAGCTGCGCGCGCTGGGCATCGAGCTGATCGAAGGCTACGGCGCCGACCAGCTCGCGCTCGCGCCCGACGTGTTCGTCGTCGGCAACGTCGTCAGCCGCGGCAACCCGCTGATGGAGGCGATCCTCGACGCCGGGGCGCGCTACACCAGCGGCCCGCAGTGGCTCGCCGAGCACGTGCTGCCCGGGCGCCACGTGCTGGCGGTGGCCGGCACCCACGGCAAGACGACGACGACGTCGATGCTGGCGTGGATCCTCGAGGCCGCGGGGCTCGAGCCCGGCTTCCTCGTCGGCGGCGTGCCGATGAACTTCGGCGTCTCGGCGCGGCTGGGCGGCGGGCGTTGCTTCGTGATCGAGGCCGACGAGTACGACACCGCGTTCTTCGACAAGCGCAGCAAGTTCGTCCACTACCACCCGCGCACCGCGGTGCTGAACAACCTCGAGTACGACCACGCCGACATCTTCCCCGACCTGGCGGCGATCGAGACCCAGTTCCACCACCTCGTGCGCACCGTGCCCGCCAGCGGCCGGCTCGTCGTCAACGCGCGCGACGAGGCGCTCGCGCGCGTGCTCGCGCGCGGCTGCTGGAGCGAGGTGCAGCGCTTCGGCGCGCGCAAGGAGGAGCCCGGCGTGCTGCGCGCGCGCGGCGAGCCGCACGCGTTCGACGTGCTGCGCGGCAGCCTGAAGATCGGCCGCGTCGACTGGGCGCTGCTCGGCGAGCACAACCAGCTCAACGCGCTGGCGGCCATCGGCGCGGCCGAGCACGTGGGCGTCGCGCCCGAGACGGCCGCCGCGGCGCTCGCGCGGTTCGAGAACGTGCGCCGGCGGCTCGAGCTGCGCGGCGAGGCCGGCGGCGTCAGGGTCTACGACGACTTCGCGCACCACCCGACGGCGATGCGCACCACCGTCGACGGGCTGCGGCGCAAGGTCGGCCCGGCGCGCATCCTGGCCGTGTTCGAGCCGCGCTCGAACACGATGAAGCTCGGCACGATGCGCGCCCAGCTGCCATGGGCGCTCGAGGAGGCCGACCTCGTCTTCTGCCACGCCGGCGGCCTGGAGTGGGACCCGCGCGAGGCGCTGGCGCCGCTCGACCCGCCGGCGGTGGTCGCCGACAGCGTCGACGCCCTCGTCAGCGCGGTGCGGCGCGCAGTGCGGCCGGGCGACCACGTGCTCGTGATGAGCAACGGCGGCTTCGGCGGCATCCACGGCAGGCTGCTCGCCGCGCTGGGCGGCGGCTGAACCGCCGGGGACGGCTCGGCCGGCCGAGGCTCAGCTGCGCATCATCGAGGCGCGCAGCGCCTCCGTCAGCAGCGCCAGGCTGTCGAGCAGGTGGGCGCGCGTCTCGACGCCGAGGCCGGGGCGCGCGGCGGCGCGCTGCAGGTCGCGCTGCAACTCGCCGGCCAGCAGCCGCTGCAGGCTCAGCGCGTCGGCGGGCAGCGTCGGCGGCGGGCGGGTCAGCGTGGCCTGCAGGCGCTTCAGGTGCTCGCGCTGCAGGTCGCGGCGCAGGCGCTCGATCTCGCCGCCGGTCTTCAGCTCGCGCCACACCGCGGCCTGCAGCGTCGCGTAGACCTCGTGCAGCGAGATCGCGCCGGCGCGCTGCGCGGCGTCGAGGTACAGCGGCAGTTCGAGCAGGCGCTGCGCGGTGCCGGCGTCGAGCAGGCGGTCGAGCGAGGCGGTCTGCAGCTGCAGCACCGCCTGCGGGATGCTCACCGGCCCGCCGCGGTCGGGGCCGAACTCGGCGTAGTTCGGCGGCAGGCTGGCGAGGAACTCGGGGCGGAAGCGGAAGCTGTCGACCTCGAACAGCGTGCCGGTCAGCAGCGCGAGCGCCTCGCGCTGGCGCTCGGGCTCGACGGGGCGGAACGCGGCGCGCGCGCTGCCCGGCCGGTCGCGCTCGGCGTACATGCCGCCGACGTACTTCGACGCCAGCGCCGGCAGGTCGCGCAGCTGGCGGAAGCCGGTCAGCAGCGTGCGCCGCAGCCGCAGCGGGTCGTCGTCGGGCTTCCAGCCGCGCTCCTGCGTGCGCTGCCACAGTTCGCGCGACAGCGCCATGCGGCGCGCGTAGAACGCGAGCGGGTCGTCGCCGAGGTCGAAGCGGTTGACGCGCGGGTCCAGGCCGCCGGCGTCGATGTCGTCGCCGAACGCGAGCGCGGGCTCGACGCCGCGCGCGGCGATCGCCTCCAGCGCCGCGGCCTCGTCGGCGGCGGGCAGCGGCCGGTACGCGTACTCGATCGCCCAGTAATCGTAGGCGCCCAGGCCGCGCTGCACCAGCGCCGCGCGCGGTTCGCCGGCCAGCGGCAGGTTGACCGGGTTGTAGTCCATCACCGAGCCCGACAGGCCGTGCACGGCGCTGGCCGCCGGGTCGCGCAGCTGGTCGCGGCCGATCGTCGTCGAGGCGCGGAAGTTGTGCGTCAGGCCGAGCGCGTGGCCGACTTCGTGGGCGATGGTGGCGCGGATCACGTCGTTGGCGAAGGCGTCGGCCTCGGGGCCGTCGGGGTCGAGCTCGCCGCGCGCGGCGAGCAGGTCGAACGCGAACTGCAGCTCGGCGGCGACGTCGGCCGCGAACGTGCAGGCCTCGGGCGCCGCGCCGCCGCTCCACTGCGCGGCCAGCGCGGCCAGCCGCTCCTCGCTGCTCGCCGCGCCGACCTGCTCGACGAGGATGCGCCGGGCGCTGCGCGCGAAGACGTCGCCGATCGTGATGTCGGCGTCGAGAATCTCGCCGGTGCGCGGGTCGGCGCGGCTCGGCCCGCGCGCGAAGCCGACGTCGGCGCCGAGCTGCCAGCGGATCGACGCGTGCGCGCTGTCGAGGGTGTCGAAGGCGGCGTCGTCGGGCTGCTGGCGGGCGACGACGGCGTTGCGGAACCCGATGCGCTCGAACGCCGCGTTCCACTCCAGCACGCCGGCCTCGACGGCGGCGCGGTAGCGCGCCGGCACGTTGCGGTCGATCCAGAACACGATCGGCTGCACCGGATCCGAGACCTCGGCCGCCGGGTCCTTCTTCTCGAGCCGCCAGCGGTTGACGAGCCGCACGCGCGCGTCGGGGGCGCTGTCGCGCGCGAAGTCGGTGTAGGTCGTCGTGAAGTGGCCCACGCGCGGGTCGGCGCGGCGAGGTGGCATCGGCGAGGCCGGCAGCGCCATCAGGTTGATCACGGTGGCGACGAACAGGCTGCGCGGGTCTGGCGTCGTCGACGGCGGCGTCGGCAGCGCCGGCGGCGGCGCGCCGGGCGCGGGCGTGGGCAGCACCGCGGGCGGGGCCGGCAGGCGCGGCACGGCGTAGTGCAGCCGCGTGCGCAGCACCGTCAGCCGCTCGTCGCCGCGCACCGACTCGAACGACGAGTTGGCGCGGTCGAGCGCGTAGCCGATGCGGAACGCCCGTTCGAGCGCGGTCGAATAGCCGATCGTGTCGGCGAGCAGGAACGCGGCGTCGACGAGCACCGCCTTGCGTTCGGGGTGAGGCGCGCTCGCGACCGCGGCGTAGCCGAGCAGGCTGTCGGAGAAGCCTTCGGCCAGCGCGTGCCGCAGCGCGGGGTCGCCGTCGGCGCGGAAGCGCGTGTTCAGCGCCACGAGCTGCAGCGTGTTGCCCACGCGGCGGAACTCGACGAGCCAGCCCGGCCCCATCGAGCCGCCGTACAGGCCGCGCTCGCCGACCGAGCTGGCGACGTTGATCGACAGCAGGAACGGCTGCCCGATGCGCTCGGGCGCGATCTCGAGCCAGACCCGCTCTTCCTTGCGCCACACCGGCACGAAGCCGTCGGTGCGCGTGGCGTCCTTGATCACCTCGGCGAACGGGCGCGGCGGCGGTGGGTCGGTGCGCGCGGGCGCGGCCCCGGGGCCCGCCGCGGGCGGG
>CALIDR010000022.1 GCA_938022295.1 uncultured Burkholderiaceae bacterium | reverse complement strand
GGCCGAGCGCGCTGACCTCGAGCCGGATCTGCGGCCGCTGCGCCAGGATGCCGCGCATCACCTCGGCGTTGGTCGCGTTGTCCTCGACGTAGTGCACGAGGCGGCGCCGGTAGCGCAGCGCCGGCGGCTCGTCGGCCGCGCTCTCGGCCGGCGGATGCGCCGCCGCGTCGCCGCGCGGCAGCGTCAGCGTGAAGCACGAGCCTTCGCCCGGCCGGCTCGCGGCCTGCAGCGTGCCGCCCATCGCCTCGGCGAGCCGACGCGCAATCACGAGGCCGATCCCGGTGCCCTCCTGCCCCGACGTCTCGCGGCCGAGGCGGTTGAACGGCTCGAACAGGTGGGCGACCTGCTCGGCCGTCATCCCGAGGCCGGTGTCCGCCACGTCGATCGCGACGCGGTCTTCGCCCGCGGCGCGCGCGCGCACGTCGACCGTGCCGCCGTCGACGTTGTACTTCACGGCGTTGCTCAGCAGGTTGACGAGCACCTGCTTGACCCGCGTGAGGTCGCCGAGCACGGTCGCCGCCTCGGGCTCGACCGCCGTCGCCACCCGCAGCCGCCGCGCGCGCGCGGCCGGCTCGACGAGCGCCGTGCACGCCGGCAGCAGCTCCCGCAGGTCCAGCGCCTCGACGTGCAGGCGCAGCGTTCCCGACTCGATGCGCGACAGGTCCAGCGTGTCGTTGATCATCTGCAGCAGGTGCCAGCCGGCGCGCTGGATCTGCGCCGTCCAGCCGCTCTGGTGCGGCGCCAGCGCCGGCGCGCGGTCGAGCTCGAGCAGCTGCGCGAAGCCGAGCATCGCGTTCAGCGGCGTGCGCAGCTCGTGGCTCATGCGCGAGACGAACTCGCTCTTGGCGCGGTTGGCGGCCTCGGCGGCGTCGCGGTCGCGTTCGGCCTGCGCGAGCCGCAGGTGTTCGCCGATGTCCTCGACGACGCCGACGATGCGGTGCGGCCGCCCGTCGTCGTCGCGCAGCAGCGCGATGCTGATCTGGACCTCGGCCTCGCTGCCGTCGGGGCGCACGAAGCGGCTGCGGCGGCGGTAGGCGTCGATGCGGCCCTCGCGCAGCGCGGCCAGCCGCTGGCGCCCTTCGGGCACGTCGTCGGGGTGCATGAAGACTTCCACCGCGCGCCCGACGAGGTCGCCGGCCGGGCGCCCGAGCAGCGCGCAGAACGCCGGATTGGGCGCCAGGATGCGGCCGTCGAGCTCGGTGTAGCAGATGCCCAGCGGCGCGGTGTCGACGATCGCGCGCAGCTGCTGCTCGCGCTCGCGCAGCGCCGCCTCGGCGCGGCGGCGCTCGGCGACCTCGCGCTGCAGCTCGGCGGTGCGCGCGTCGACGGCGACCTCGATGCGCCGCGTGCGGCCGGTGACGGCCATCAGCAGCGCGCCGAGCAGCGCCGCGGCGGCCAGCGCGACGAGCGAGAACAGGAACGCGCTGCCGCGCTGCTCGTCGGGCACGGCATCGCGCGCGGCGTCGACGCGGATCGTCCACAGGCGTGCGGCGAACGTCACCGGTTCGCTCAGCACGTGCGCGCCGGCGCGCGCCGGCTCCAGGCAGCCGGCGTCGCCGGCCAGCAGCGGGCGCTCGGCCTGCGGATCGGTGTCGAGCAGGCACCGCCGCAGGTACGTCGGCTCGCGCTCGCCCGCGCTGGCGAGCAGCAGGTCCGGCTCGACGGTGACGAACACCAGCCCGCGCGTGCGCGCGAGGCGCTCGTCCTCCGTCGCCGGCTCGGTGCCCGGCGGCGCGTCGTACAACGCCTGGTAGACGACGACGCCGGTGCGGTCGCCGGTCTCCTGGGTGAGGCGGAAGCCGGCGCTGGCCACCGGCAGGCCGGTCCGGCGGCTGGCGTCGATCGCCTCGCGCGCGGCCGGGATCGAGCGCTGGTTGACGCCGAGCGCGGCGCGGTTGGTGGCCGCCGGCTCGATCTGCACGATCACCATCAGCGGTTCGTCCGCCGCGCGCGGCGCCGCGCCCGGGCGGTCGAAGACGCGGAAGTCGGCGGCGCCGGCGGCGCGCCGCCGCGCCTCGAGCGCGGGAACGTCGCCGGGTGCCACCCACACGCTGCGCCCGGCGGCGCGCAGCGCCGGCTCGGCGTCGAGCCAGCGCGCCATCGCGGCGCGCAGCGTCGCGTCGTCGATGTCGGGGGCGACGGTGTCGAGGCCCTCCAGCGCCCGCAGCGCGGCCAGCGGCTGCTGCAGCCGGCTCGCCACCGCCGCGGCGGCGCTGCGCGCGTCGCGCTCGAAGCGGCTCGCGGCGCGCTGTTCGTCCCAGCGCGCGACCTGCAGGATCGCCAGCGCGAGAAGCAGCGTGATCACGAGCAGCGGCAGGCCGAGCGAGACGCGGCGCGGCGCCCAGTCGGCGCGCGGGCGGCCGATCAGCGCGAGCACGATCGGCGCGCCGATCAGCACGCCGAGCGTGTCGCCGGCCCACCAGGTCCACCACAGGAACGGCGCGCCGGAAGCCGGCACGGTGCCGGCGGCGACGAACGCCGCCGTGGCCACGCTCGCGCTCGTCAGGCACGACAGCGGCACCGCCAGCGCGTAGAAGCGCGCCACTTCGCCCGGCTCCGACAGCGCCGCCGGCGCGCCGCACAGGCGCGCGACGAGGCGGCGCCCGGCCTCGGCCTGCAGCGCCGCGCCGAGCCCGGTGAGCGCGGGCAGCAGCAGCGCCTCGACGCCGAGCGGCCCGCGCAGCCACGTCGTGTACGCGTTGACGGCGAACGAGCCGAGGAACGCGCCCGGCACCGCGGCCGGGCCGAACACCATCGCCGCGGCCAACGCGATGCCGGCCGAGGGGTACAGCGGCGCGGCATAGGTCGGCGGGATCGCCAGCCCGAGCGCGATCCAGCCGACCAGCGCGTAGGCGACGCCGGTGGCGGTGGCGGTCACGAACGCGCTGCGCACGCCGGAACCCGCCCCGTCGTCAATGGCGGTGCCGCACCAGGACGTAGGTGCCCGGTGCGTCGCCGAGCACCATCGCCGCGGGTGTGGGCCGGGGCGGCACCGGGGGCGACGACCGCTGCGCGAGCCAGCCCTGCCACGCCGGCCACCACGAGCCTTCGCGGCGCGGCGCCTCGGCCTCCCACTGCTGCGAGCCCATCCACGGCGCGTCGGGGTAGCGGGTCGCGATCTGGTAGCTGCGCCCGGGGTGGCCGGGCTCGGAGACGATGCCGGCGTTGTGGCCGCCCACCGTCAGCACGAACGTGATCTCGGCGTCGCACAGGTGGTGCAGCTTGTACACCGAGCGCCACGGCGAGACGTGGTCGCGCACGGTGCCGACCATGAAGATCGGCAGCCGCAGGTCGGCCAGCGACACCGTGCGGCCGTCGACGCGGTAGCTGCTCGTGGCCAGCGCGTTGCGCAGGTACAGCGCGGTCAGGTACTCGTGGTGCATGCGCGCCGGCATGCGCGTGTGGTCGGCGTTCCAGGCCATCAGGTCGCTCGGCTGCTCGCGCTCGCCCATCAGGTACTCGCGCATGCGCCGCGTCCACACCAGGTCGCGCGAGTGCAGGAACTGGAACGAGCCGGCCATCTGCTCGCCGCTGAGGTAGCCCTGCGACTTCGTCACCGCGTCGAGGAAGCCGATCTGGCTCTCGTCGATGAACAGGCCCAGCTCGCCCGGCTCGGAGAAGTCGGTCTGCGCCGCCAGCAGCGTCATCGTCGCCAGCGGCGGCAGGTCGTCGGTGCCGGCGGGCCGCTGCGACACCGCGCGCCCGAGCGCGGCGGCGGCGATCGCGAGCAGCGTGCCGCCGAGGCAGTAGCCCATCGCGTGCACCGGCGTGGCCGCGCCCTCGATGCGGCCCGCGGCGCGCAGCGCGTCGAACACGCCCAGGCGCAGGTAGTCGTCCATCGAAAGGTCGTGGTCCTCGGCCTCGGGGTTGCGCCACGACAGCATGTACACCGTGTGGCCCTGGCCGACGAGCCAGCGCACCATCGAGTTGTGCGGCGAGAGGTCGAGGATGTAGTACTTCATGATCCACGACGGGATCACGAGCACCGGCTCGGGGTGCACGCGCGGCGTCGTCGCGTCGTAGCGGATCAGTTCGATCAGCCGGTTGCGCCAGACGACCTTGCCGGGCGTCGCCGCCACGTCGCGGCCGACCTCGAAACGCGCCGGCTCGTCGGTGCCCGGCCAGCGCACGCCGGTGACGTCCTCCAGCCAGTGCTTGGCGCCCTTGACGAGGTGCGCGCCGCCCGACTCGATCGCGTCGCGCAGCACGACGGGGTTCGTGAACAGGCCGTTGGCCGGCGTCAGCATGCCGAGCCACTGGCGGGCGAAGAAGTCGGTGACGTGGGCGTGGTGCGCGGTCATCCCGGGCACGCGCGCGGCCTCGCGCCAGAACGTCTCGGCGTTGCGGAAGCCCGCGCGCCAGACCGAGAACGGCCACTGCGCCCAGTCCTCGTGGCGAAAGCGCGGGTCGTCGTCGGCGGCGCCGGGCGGCGTCTCGTCGCTCAGCCCGGCGGCGAAGCGCCACGTGTCCAGGCCGAGCTGCGCGGCGCGCGCCGTGAGGTCCATCTGCCGCCCGGGCGAGACGCCGAGGTGCCACGCCCAGTCGGCCCAGGCGAGTGCCAGCGACACCGGCGACAGCCCGCCGGTGTACGGCGCCGCCGCGGCGTGCAGCACGCGGTCGAGGCGCTCGGTCGGGGTTTCGGCGTCGGGCGGCGGCGCGGCGGCGGGGCGGTCGTCGTTCATGGTCGGTGTCGCGGGCCTGGGCACCGCCGGCGGATTGTCGCGGCAAGCCCCGCCCGCGCCCGCGCGGCGTGACCGATGCACTCCCGCGGATGCAGGGTCGCCCCCCGCGGCCGCGGGAGCCGCCGGCACGACCGGGCGACGGCGGCTGCGTACAGTCCCTTCCAACGCGACGCGGGGCGCCGCACCGTTTGGCCGCCCGACGTCCGCGACCCGTCCTGACCACCCATCCTCCGAGAGGAAGCGCCTTGAAGACGACCCCCACGATCGCCGGCCTCGCCATGGCGCTGACGGTTCACGCCGCCGGCGCCGCGACGGCCGCGACGCCGAGCTGCGCCGTCACCGACACGTTCGCCGCCGCGGTGGCGTGCACCGGTTCGTTCGCCGGCAACGACCGCACGCCCGACCTGAGCGCGTTCGACGCGCTGGTGCCGGGCGGCACCGCGTCGTGGACCCTGGTCGCGAAGACCGACTCGACGGACGGCACGCGGGCGATCACGTTCACGAACGACCCCCTGGCCGCGTTCGGCCCCACCGGCACGCTGCAGTTCAGCGCCCCCGTCACCGGCTGGTTCGCGGTGTCGCTGAAGGCGGCCAACCGCTACAGCGTCTACCTGTTCGACGGCGGCCTGGCGGGCATTTCGTCGCTGCAGTTCACGACGCTCGGCACGTCGACCAACAAGCAGGGCATGCCGCAGGACCTGTCGCACGCGTCGCTGTGGGGTGCGACGCCGGCCGTGCCGGAACCGGCGAGCGTCGCGCTGCTGCTCGCCGGCCTGGGCGTCGTCGTCTACGTCGCGCGCCGCCGCCGCGACTGACGCCGCGTCACCCCGGCGGGCGCACCAGCGTCCAAGCCCGGCAGCGCCCGCCGTCGAACTCGACGCGCACCACGGCGCCCGAGGCGTCGGCCCACTCGAACGTCTGCGGGTCGTCGGCGACCTTGCGCCCGAGCGCGCGCGCGAGCGGCAGGATCTCGAGCAGCCGCATCCCCGGGCGCAGCTTCGCGTGCAGCATCACGGCGCTGTCGATCCGTCCCACCGGCGCCTGCGCCGCCGCGCGCAGCGCGCGCAGCGCGCGGCTGAACTGCAGCAGCAGCCAGAACGCGACGATCGTGGCGCCGAGCACGGCGCCGCGCCAGCCGTACAGCACATAGCCGACCGCCAGCGCGCAGACCGCCAGCGCCCAGTCGAGCCAGGGATTCATGCGCCGGCGCGCGCGCCGACGACTTCGGCCTCGAGCCGCCCGACGCGGCCGGTGCGCAGCGCGTCGGCCCAGTCGCCGCGGCCGTTCGCCTCGGCCCTGCGCGCGGCGGATTCCCAGTCGTAGGCGGTCGCGCACAGCGTGGCCTGCCAGCCGGCGGCGCCGCGTTCGAGCAGCGCCCAGCGCGCGTGCGGGCTGCCGGTCTCGACGCGGTGGTCGTAGGGGTCGGCGTCGTCATAGGCCTGCACGCCGAGGCTGCCGGGGTTGACGATCAGCGTGCCGTCGCAGGTCACGATGCGCGGCGTGTGCGTGTGGCCGCACAGCACGACGGCGTCGCGCCGGCCGGCGAGCCGCCGGCGCACTTCGTCGAGCGTCGCCGCGCGGACGCCGGGCGAACCGTGGACGCCGAGGTCCGGGGTCACCGTCTCGAGCAGGTACTCGAGGTCGTCGGTGGGCGTGGCGTGGCAGCACCACACGCCCTCGCCGAGGTCGAGCGTCGTCGGCAGCGCGGCGAGCCACGCCCGCTCGGCATCGCCGAGCTGCCCGGCGGTGAACGCGTCGGCGGCGCTCATCGCGTCTCGCGGCTGGGTGAGCACCTGCCGCTCGTGGTTGCCGCGGATCGTCGGCCAGTGCAGCGTCATCAGCCGCTGCACCGTCTCGCGCGGCCACAGCGGGCCGCTGGCGATGTCGCCCAGGTTCACGACGAGGTCGACGCCGGCGCGCGCGATGTCGGCGCGCACCGCCTCGAGCGCGGGCAGGTTGCCGTGGATGTCGGACACGATGGCCAGTCTCATGTCACCCTAGATCCGGCAGTCGACCGCTCGATTCTGCATGCAACCTGCTCGCTTGCTCGGTGTTCTCGCCCGCGCGGACGGTCACGTTTCGGGTGACGACGCTGCACACCCGATCGAGCCGCCCTCGGCCACGCTGGCGGCGTTGCGAATCCTCGCGATGGCCCGCGCCATCGCTGCGGTTCGCGTCTTGCCAGCGCGCCCGGTGACGGCCCGCTCGGGCGCGCCCAACTGCCGGATCTAGGGTCACAGGCTCCGCACGATGTCGATCGCCTCCTCGACGCGCTCGACGGGGTGGATCGCCAGGCCCTCGATCGCCTTCTTCGGCGCGTTGGCCTTCGGCACCAGCGCGGTCGCGAAGCCGAGCTTGGCCGCCTCCTTCAGCCGTTCCTGGCCGCGCGGGGCCGGGCGCACCTCGCCGGCCAGGCCGATCTCGCCGAAGGCGACGAAGCCGCGCGGCAGGGCCTTGCCCCGCAGCGAGCTCTGGATCGCCAGCAGCACCGCGAGGTCGGCCGCGGGCTCGGCGATGCGCACGCCGCCCACCGCGTTGACGAACACGTCCTGGTCGAGGCACGACACGCCGGCGTGGCGGTGCAGCACGGCGAGCAGCATCGCCAGGCGATCGCGGTCGAGGCCGACCGACAGCCGCCGCGGGCTCGGCCCGCCGCCGTCGACGAGGGCCTGCACCTCGACCAGCAGCGGCCGCGTGCCCTCGAGCGTGACGAGCACGCACGACCCCGCCACCGGCGCGCCGTGCGTGGACAGGAAGATCGCGCTCGGGTTGCCGACGCCGCGCAGCCCGCGCTCCGTCATCGCGAACACGCCGATCTCGTTGACGGCGCCGAAGCGGTTCTTGATCGCGCGCACGAGGCGGAAGCTCGAGTGGGTGTCGCCCTCGAAGTACAGCACGGTGTCGACGATGTGCTCGAGCACGCGCGGGCCGGCGAGCGCGCCTTCCTTCGTCACGTGGCCGACGAGCACCATCGCCGCGCCGCCGGCCTTCGCGGTGCGCGTGAGCTGCGCCGCGCACTCGCGCACCTGCGCGACCGAGCCCGGGGCGGAGGTCAGCTGGTCCGAGTACAGCGTCTGGATCGAGTCGATGACGACGAACGCCGGCTTCTCGGCCTCGACGGTGGCGAGGATGCGCTCGAGCCGGATCTCGGCGAGCACGCGCACCCGCGTGCCGTCCAGGCCCAGCCGGCGCGCGCGCAGCGCGACCTGCGCGCCGGACTCCTCGCCTGTCACGTAGAGCACCTTCAGCCGCGCCGACAGCGCGTCGACCGCCTGCAGCAGCAGCGTGCTCTTGCCGATGCCCGGGTCGCCGCCGATCAGCACGACGCCGCCGGGCACGACGCCGCCGCCGAGCACGCGGTCGAGCTCGTCGAGGCCGGTGGGCGTGCGCTCGACGTCGGCGGCGTCGATCTCGGCGAGCGTGGCCACCGGCGCCGTGCGCGCGAGCGCCTGGAAGCGGTGCTTCGCCGCCCCGCCCGCGGGCTCGGCGACCGCCTCCTCGAGCGTGTTCCAGGCGCTGCAGTGCGGGCAGCGGCCGAGCCACTTCGGGCTCGTGCCGCCGCATTCGTTGCAGACGTACGTCGTGCGCGCCACGCCGGCATTGTGACGGTGCCGGCCGCGGCCGGATCGCGCATACTGCGTGCTGCCGACGCCGCCTGGAGGGAGCTGCGATGAACGTCCGCGACACCGCCGTCCGTGCACTTGCCGCTGCCGCGCTCGCGCTGGCCGCCTCGCCGGCGCTCGCGGTCTACACCGACCGCACTGCCTTTCTGGGCGCCGTCGCGCTGGCCGACCCGGCGGCGCGCATCGGCGACGACGGCTTCGACGACCTGACCGACGGCGCCGGCCTCGGCTCCAACGAGGTGACGCGCAATGCCGGCGGCATCGGCTACCGGGCGTCGAGCGGCGACGACCTCTACGCCGGTGCCGACGGGTTCTTGACCAACGGCGGGTCCGAGTACGACATCGTGCTCGACGCCTTCGCGCGCGGCGTGTTCGCGGCCGGCGCCGATTTCTTCGGCAGCGACGTGCTCGGCGCCTTCGCCGAGGGCGCGCGGCTGACGATCGTCGCCCTCGATCTTGCCGGCGCCTCGCTGGAGGTCGATCTCACCGATGCCCTTCGCACCAGCTTCGCCGGCTTCGTCTCCGACACCGGCCTGGTGTCGCTGACACTGACGCTGACCGAGCCCACTGCGGGCTACCCGTCGCTCGACAACCTCACGCTAGCCCAGCACGCCGTGCCCGCCCCCGGCACGCTGGCCCTCGCGCTGGCCGGCCTCGGCGTCGCAGCGGCGGTGCGCCGCCGCCGCTGAGGCGCCCTCACTCCGCTGCCGGCACCACCTTGCCGCGTGCGGCCTTCAGCCGCGCGTGCAGTGCCTTGCGCTGCAGCCGCCGCTGCTGCGATGCGCGCGTGGGCTGCGTCGGCCGGCGCTCGCGCGGCGGCTCGGCCGCGGCGTCGACCATCGCCTGCAGCCGCGCGAGCGCGTCGGCCTCGTTGCGTGGCAGGCTGCGGTGCGTCTGCGCCTTGATCACGACGACGCCGTCGGCGCTGATGCGGTGGTCGCGCGACGCGAGCAGCCGCTGCTTGACGTCGGCCGGCAGCGACGAGGCGCCGATGTCGAAGCGCAGGTGCACCGCGTTGGAGACCTTGTTGACGTTCTGACCGCCGGCGCCCTGGGCGCGGATCGCGCTCAGTTCGACCTCGGCCGGGTTCACCGCGCAGCGCGCACCCTGGGCCATCGCCGGCGCTACTTGCGGCCGGACAGCCGGCTGCCGACGAACAGCAGCAGCAGCGCGCCGGCCACCGACGCGATGAAGCCCGGCGCCTGGCCGACGCGGTACCAGCCGAGCGCCTGGCCGACGAAGCCGGCCACCAGCGAGCCGCCGATGCCGAGCAGGATCGTCATGATCCAGCCCATCTTCTGCTCGCCCGGCATCACGAAGCGCGCGACCGCGCCGACGATCAGGCCGAGGACGATCGTGCCGAGGATGCCCATCGCTGCTCCCTTCGATGACGTGGGTCAGGACACCGCGCGCACCGGCACCCGCGGCGCCAGCGCGCACATCAGTTGGTAGCCGATCGTGCCGGCGGCGTGCGCGACGTCGTCGACCGGCAGCCGGCTGCCGCCCGGGCCTTCGCCCCACAGCGTGACCTCGCTGCCGAAGCCGGCCCCGGGCACCGGCGCGAGGTCGACCGCGAGCATGTCCATCGACACCCGGCCCACCGTGCGCGTGCGCACGCCGTCGACGAGCACCGGCGTACCGGTGGCGCAGTGGCGCGGGTAGCCGTCGGCGTAGCCGCAGGCGACGATGCCGATGCGCAGCGCGGCATCGGCGGTGAACGTGCTGCCGTAGCCGACGGTGTCGCCGCGCTGCAGCGTCTGGATCGCGATCAGGCGCGAGCGCAGCGTCATCGTCGGCCGCAGGTCCCAGTGCGCGATGTCGTGCGCCGGGAAGTCGGGCGCGCTGCCGTAGCACAGCACGCCGGCGCGCACCCAGTCGGCGGCCACGCCCGCCTCGCGCGCGTGGCGCAGCACGGCGGCGCTGTTGGCCAGGCACCGCTCGCCGGGCAGGTCGCGCGTGGCGGCGTCGAACGCGGCCATCTGGTGCGCGATGCCGCGCGCGCCGTCGGCGTCGGAAAAGTGCGTCATCAGCGAGATCTCGCCGACCTGCGGCAGCGCGTCCAGCCGCGCCCAAGCGGTGCGCACCGACGCCGGCGCGAAGCCGAGCCGGTTCATGCCGCTGTTGACCTTCAGGAACACGCGGTGCGGCTGGTGCGTCTTGTGAAGCGCGAGCCAGTCGATCTGCTCGCCGCAGTGCACGACGTGCCACAGGTGCAGCCGCGAACAGGCCTCGAGGTCGCGGGGCTCGAAGCAGCCCTCGAGCAGCAGCACCGGCCCGCGCCAGCCGAGCGCGCGCAGCCGCTCGGCTTCGGCCAGGTCGAGCAGCGCGAAGCCGTCGGCGCCGCGCAACCCCTCGAACGCGCGCTCGATGCCGTGGCCGTAGGCGTTGGCCTTGACGACCGCCCACACGCGCGCGCCGCCGGCGCGCTCGCGCGCGCGGCCCAGGTTGTGGGCGAGCGCTTCGGTGTGGATCAGGGCTTCGATCGGGCGCGGCATGGCCGGGGCATCGTACGCCGGCGCCGCGGGGCGGCGCCGGCGGCCTGCATGCTATAACCGTCCGGGCTGGAGGAGACGACACGCCGCGCCGGCAGCACACCCGGCAGCGGCGCGCGGGCGCCGCGCATGAAACGAGGTTTCTACACGATCATGGCGGCGCAGTTCTTCAGCTCGCTGGCCGACAACGCGCTGTTCGTCGCCGCGATCGAACTGCTGCGCACGCGCGGCGCCGACGAGTGGCAGCGCGCCGCGCTGGTGCCGATGTTCGCGCTGTTCTACGTGCTGCTGGCGCCGTTCGTCGGCGCCTTCGCCGACGCCTTGCCGAAGGGCAAGGTGATGTTCGTCTCGAACAGCATCAAGGTCGTCGGCTGCCTGGCGATGCTGGCCGGCCTGCACCCTCTGCTGGCCTACGCGGTGGTCGGGCTCGGTGCGGCGGCGTACTCACCGGCCAAGTACGGCATCCTCACCGAGCTGCTGCCGCCGTCGCAGCTCGTCAAGGCCAACGGCTGGATCGAGGGGCTGACGATCGCCTCGATCATCCTCGGCGTCGTGCTCGGCGGCCAGCTCGTCGGCCCGCTCGTCGCGCCGCACCTGCTCGCGGTGGCGCCGCCGGGCGTGGACGGCGCCGCCGAGGCGGCGATCGCGGCGCTGATCGCGCTGTACGTGCTGGCGGCGGTGTTCAACCTCTACATCCCGCGCACCGCGGCGCCGCTGCGCCCGTTCGGCCGCAACCCGCTGGTGCTGGTGGCCGACTTCGCGCAGTGCAACGCGCGGCTGTGGAAGGACAAGCTCGGCCAGATCTCGCTGGCGACGACGACGCTGTTCTGGGGCGTGTCGGGCAACCTGCGCTACATCGTGCTCGCGTGGGCGGCGGCCGCGCTCGGCTACGGCACGACGCAGGCGGCGTCGCTGGTCGGCGTGGTCGCGATCGGCACCGCCGTCGGCGCCGTCGTCGCCTCCGTCGTGATGCGGCTCGAGCACGCCACGCGCGTGATCCCGCTCGGCGTCGCGATGGGGCTGCTGGTGATCGCGATGAACGTCATCGACGCGGTGTGGATCGCCGCGCCGTTCCTGATGCTGCTCGGCGCGCTGGGCGGCTTCCTCGTCGTGCCGATGAACGCGCTGCTGCAGCACCGCGGCCACAACCTGATGGGCGCCGGGCGCTCGATCGCGGTGCAGAACTTCAACGAGCAGGCGTGCATCCTCGCCCTCGGTGCGTTCTACACCGGGATGACGAAGTGGGGCCTGTCGGCGTTCGGCGCGATCACGATCTTCGGCCTCGTCGTCGCCGGCACGATGGAGGCGATCCGCCGCTGGCACCGCCGCAACGGCGTCCACCACCGCGAGGAGGTGGAACGCCTGCTCGCGATCGCGCGCAGTGACGTCCACTGACCGGCGTGTGGCGACCTGGCCCGCGCTCGCGCTGACGTTCAACGCCGGCGTGTGGGGGCTGTCGTGGTGGCCGCTGCGCCGGCTGGCCGACGCCGGCCTGCACCCGCTGTGGGCGACGACGCTGGTCTACGTCGTCGCCGCGCTCGCGATCGGCGCCGCCCGGCCGGCGGCGTGGCGCGAGATCGCGCGTCACCGCTCGCTGTGGGTCGTCGTGCTCGCCTCGGGGACGACGAACGCGGCGTTCAACTGGGCGGTGACGATCGGCGACGTCGTGCGCGTCGTGCTGCTGTTCTACCTGATGCCGCTGTGGGCGGTGGGCCTTGCGCGCCTGTTGCTGCGCGAGGCGCTGCCGCCGGCGGCGCTGGTGCGGGTGGCGCTGGCGCTCGCCGGCGCGATGGTCGTGCTGTGGCCTTCGGGCGGCGGCTGGCCGCTGCCGCGCACGCTGGCCGAGGCGCTGGGCGTGCTCGGCGGTTTCGCGTTCGCGCTGAACAACGTGATGCTCAGGCGCGAGGCCGCGCGCAGCGAGGCCGCGCGCGCGGTGGCGATGTTCGCCGGCGGGGTGCTGGTGGCCGGCGCGCTGGCGGCGGCGCTGACGCTCGGCGGGCTCGTGCCCGCGCCGCCGGCGCCGCGGCTGCCGTGGGTCGCCGGCGCGCTCGCGCTGGCGGCGCTGTTCGTCGCCGGCAACCTGGCGCTGCAGTACGGCGCGGCGCGGCTGGCCGCCCACGCCACCGCCGTCGTGCTGCTGACCGAGATCGTGTTCGCGGCACTGTCGGCGGTCGCGCTCGGCGCGGCGGTGCTCGGCGCGACGACGGTGGCCGGCGGTGCGCTGATCGTGGCCGCGGCCGTGATGGCCGCGTGGCCGGGGCGGCGGCCGCCAAGCGGCGGGTGAGCGGCGGGCCGGGTCAGCCGGCGGCGGCGGCCGACGCCTCGAGCGGCAGCCCGTGGCGCAGCAGCGCCTGACGCAGCGCGGCGTCGTCGAGCGGCTTGGCGAGGTAGGCGTCGCAGCCGGCGAGCGTGCCGCGGACCTGGTCGACCGGCGCCGCGTGCGCGGAGACGATCAGCACCACCGGCGGCCGCCCGGCCGGGTGGTGGTGCTGGCGCTTGATGTGGCGGCACAGACCGAGGCCGTCGAGCTCGCTGCCGTCGCCGAGGTCGACGTCGATCAGCACGAAGTCGAACGTCTCGCGCGCCAGCGCCTCGAGCGCCTGCGTGCTGTGCGTGCTGCGCTGGGCGCGCACGCCGCGCGCCTGCAACTGGCGCTCGAGCGCGCGCAGCGCGATCTCGCTGTCGTCGACGACGAGCGCGCGGCCGCGCGCCTCCCCTTGGGAAGGCAGCGGCGGCGGGGCGAAGGCGCGGTCGAGCGGGCGGTCGTCGAACGCGCCGGGCTGCGAATCCGACGCGCGCCGCTGCGGATGGTCGAAACCGTTGCCGCCGCCGTTGCCGTTGCGCGGCGGCGGCACGCCCGGCGCGCGCGGCGCGACCGAGGGCGGCAGGTGGTGCAGCGCCGCGATGGCGTCGAGCTCGCGCATCACGTGCAGCGGGTCGATCGGCCGCATCGTCCACGCCACGGCGCCGGCGGGCGCCTCGGCGCCGACGAACACCGTCGTCGGCATCCGGCCGTGGCGGCGCAGTTCGTCGACCACGGCCGGCTGGTCGGCGTCGGCGACCGCGAAGTCGGCGTCGGCCAGCGCCGGCACCTGCTCGTAGCCCGGCAGGCGGTCGGCGCTCAGGCGGAAGTACGACCCGAGCGCGCTGCGCTCGAACGCACTGAATCCCCGCAAGACGACCTTGTATGGTTGGCCCATGACCCGCCCGCACCCCCGCCGGGAATGGTCCGCGGTGGCTTCGCGCGTGTCAATGCGCCGCCCCGCAGTCAGGGGGTACCATCGCGCGCTCGTTCACGGCAACGGCGATTTCGATGGGCACGGCAACCACCATCTACGACTTCCAGGCGACCTCGATCGACGGCCAGCCGGCCGACTTCGCGAGCCAGCGCGGCAAGGTGCTGCTGATCGTCAACACCGCCAGCGCCTGCGGCTTCACGCCGCAGTTCGCCGGCCTCGAGGCGCTGTGGCAGCGCTACCGCGACCGCGGCCTCGTCGTCGTCGGCTTCCCGTGCAACCAGTTCGGCGGCCAGGACCCGGGCAGCAACGCCGAGATCGGCGCGTTCTGCCAGAAGAACTACGGCGTGAGCTTCCCGATGATGGCCAAGGTCGACGTCAACGGCGCCCACGCGCACCCGCTGTGGCGGTGGCTGAAGGCGCAGGCGCCGGGGCTGCTCGGCAGCGAGGCGATCAAGTGGAACTTCACCAAGTTCCTCGTCGGCCGCGACGGGAAGGTGATCAAGCGCTACGCGCCCACCGACACCCCGGAGTCGATCGCGAAGGACATCGAGGCGGCGCTGGCCGCCTGACCGCCGCACGGGGGCACCATGTTCGAGCACGTCGAGCCGTTCGCCGGCGACCCGATCC
Source organism: uncultured Burkholderiaceae bacterium (assembly GCA_938022295.1). Lineage (GTDB taxonomy): Bacteria > Pseudomonadota > Gammaproteobacteria > Burkholderiales > Burkholderiaceae_C > Calidifontimicrobium. The sequence continues at coordinate 12,873 of CALIDR010000022.1, read as the reverse complement.
TCGCCCTCGTCGAGGTCTTCCACGCCGACCCGCGGCCGCACAAGGTCAACCTCAGCATCGGCATCTACTTCGACGAGGCGGGCCGCATCCCGGTGCTCGAGTCGGTGCGCCGGGCCGAGGCGGTGGTCGTCGCCCGCGGCGGGCCGAAGCCGTACCTGCCGATCGAAGGCGCGGCCAACTTCCGCGCCGCCGTGCAGGCGCTGCTGTTCGGCGCCGACCACCCGGTGTTGCGCGAGGGGCGCGTGGCGACGATCCAGTCGGTGGGCTCCAGCGGCGGGCTGAAGGTCGGCGCCGACTTCCTGAAGCGCTGGTTCCCCGACAGCGGCGTTTGGGTCAGCGACCCGACGTGGGACAACCACCGCTCGATGTTCGAGGGTGCCGGCATCGCGGTGCAGGCGTATCCGTACTACGACCCGGCCACCGGCGGCGTGCGCTTCGATGCGATGCGCGAGACGCTGGCCTCGCTGCCGCCGAAGAGCGTCGTGCTGCTGCACGCCTGCTGCCACAACCCGACCGGCGTCGACCTCTCGCGCGCGCAGTGGGACGCGCTGATCCCGCTGCTGCGCGAGCGGCAGCTGATCCCGTACCTGGACCTCGCGTACCAGGGCTTCGGCGACGGCATCGACGCCGACGCCTACGCCGTGCGCGCGCTGGCAGCCGCGGGCCTGAGCTTCTTCGTCGCCAACTCGTTCTCGAAGAGCATGAGCGTGTACGGCGAGCGCGTCGGCGCGCTCAGCGTCGTGTGCCCCGACGCCGCGCAGGCCGAGTGCGTGCTCGGCCAGCTCAAGTTCACCGTGCGGCGCAACTACTCGAGCCCGCCGATCCACGGCGGCCAGATCGTCGCCGAGGTGCTGACGAACCCCGAGCTGCGCGCGCGGTGGGAAGGCGAGCTCGGCGCGATGCGCGAGCGCATCGCCGCGATGCGCCGCGCGCTGCACGGCGTGATCTCGGCCAAGGTCCCGGGGCGCGACTTCGGCTACTTCCTGAGCCAGCGCGGCATGTTCAGCTACACCGGGCTGAGCGCGGCGCAGGTCGACCGCCTGCGCGACGAGTTCGCGGTCTACCTCGTGCGCTCCGGGCGCATCTGCGTGGCCGGCCTGAACGAAGGCAACGTCGAGCGCACCGCGCAGGCGATGGCCGCCGTGATGGCCTGATCACGCCGGCCGCGCGGCGGCCTGCGCCACCTCGCGGCGCAGCCAGGCGTGCGCGGGGTCGTCGTCGCGCCGCAGGTGCCACAGCATCTCGACCTGCACGCGCGGCAGGCGCAGCGGCAGCGCCGCGGTGACGAGCCGGTCCTGCAGCCCGGTGGCCTCGACGAAGCCCGCCGGCAGCACCGTCAGCAGGTCCGACCCGAGCACGACGCGGCCGGCGGTGAAGAACTGGTTGACGGTCAGCACGACGCGCCGCTGGCGGCCGAGTGCGGCCAGCGCCTCGTCGACGAAACCCTGCGCGCGCCCCGAGAAGCTGACCAGCAGGTGGTGGGCGGCGCAGAAGTCGTCGAGCGTCAGCGCGCGGCCGGCCAGCGGGTGGCCGCGGCGCATCACGCCCACGTACTCGGTGTCGTACAGCCGCGCGTGGCGCAGCGCGCTGTCCGGGCCCTCGGCGACGATCGCCGCCAGCGCCTGCGGGAAGTAGCCGATCGCGAGGTCGACCTCGGCGCGCTCGAGCAGCGCGCGCGGGTCGCGCGTGGCCAGCGGCAGCACGCGCAGGTTGGCGAGCGACCGCGCGCGCTCGATCGCGGCAACCAGCGGCGGCATCAGCAGCGCGGCGGTGGCGTCGACCATCGCGAGGCGGAAGTTGACCGGATCGGCGTCCGGGCGGTAGCCAGGCGGCGCCAGCGCACGGCGCAGCGCCGCGAGCGCGCCGCGCACGTGGGGCCACAGCGCCTCGGCGCGCGGCGTCGGGCGCATGCCCGTCGCGGTGCGCGTGAACAGCGGCTCGCCGACGGCGTCGTGCAGCCGCTTCAGCGCGTGGCTCACGGCCGGCTGCGTCATCGCCAGCGCCTGCGCCGCGCGCGTCAGGCTGCCTTCGGCCATCACGGCGTCGAAGACGCGCAGCAGGTTGAGGTCGAGGGTGCGGAAGTTCAGCCCCGGCTCCCGGACAGCGGTGAAGACATGAATTTTCTGAATAGCTTACATGAGCATCTTTCAGTTCGTTTTGTGCGTGTAAACCCTAATATCCGGGCTTCGTGACGACGGCGGCGGCGGGTGCTGTGGCCAGCGGCGGCCGTCGAGGAGTGAACCGATGACGACGTTGCCCACCACTTGGATCCCCTCGCTGCCGGCCGCGGCGCGCGGCTGGCGTGCCCGCGCCGGGGCGCTGCTGCGTTCGGTGTGGGACGTGCTCGAGACCGCCGGCCGCATGCGGGCCGCGGCCGAGCTGCGCCGCACCGCCGCGCTGTACGCGCACACCGACCCCGACCTCGCCGCCCGGCTGCGCGCCGCCGCGGGTGTGGACGGCCCGCCGGCGCCGAAGCGCTGAGGCGCCGGCGATGGACACGCTGCAGACGGCGCCCTTCCCCGCCTCGATTCCACCGGCCGCGCGGGGCGGCCGCGTCGCCGCGGCCGCCGGCTGGCTGCGCGGCGTGCTCGACCCCGGGCCCGCGCGGCGCGCGGCGGCGCCGACCGCGTTCGACCGCGCCGTCGCCGAAGCGGCCGCCGTGCGCGAGCCGGCGCAGCGCGCGCGAGTGAGCCGAGGCACGCGGCCGACCTCGTCGTCGCCGCAGACCGCCACGAACGCCGGGCCGAGGAGGCGGCGCGGCGCCGACCCTAGATGCAGCGCCCGCCGTCGACTTCGAGCGCGACGCCGGTGATCATCGACGCCTCGTCGCTGCAGAGGAAACAGGCGGCGTTGCCGAGGTCCTCGGGGGTCGAGAAGCGGCCGAGCGGGATCGTCGACAGGAACTTCGCCCGCATCTCCGGCGTGTCCTCGCCCATGAAGGTGGCCAGCAGCGGCGTCTCGCCGGCCACCGGGTTGAGGGCGACGACGCGGATGCCGAACGGCGCCAGTTCGACCGCCATCGCGCGCGTGGCGGTGATCACCCAACCCTTGCTGGCGTTGTACCAGGCCAGGCGCGGGCGCGGGCTGACGCCGGCCGTGCTCGCCATGTTCAGGATCACGCCGCGGATGCCGTGCGCGCCCGCCGACTGCGCCTTGAAGTACGGCACGACCTCGCGCGCGGCGAGGTAGATCGCCTTCATGTTGACCGCCGCGATGCGGTCGAACTCCTCCTCGGGCAGCGTCTCCAGCGGCTGGGGCCGGTGACCGACGCCAGCGTTGTTGACGACGATGTCCACGCGCCCGAAGTGGCCCACCGCGGCGTCGACCATCGTGCGCACGTCCTCGGCGACGGCGACGTCGACGCGCAGCGCGCGCGCCGCGGCACCGAGCGAGGCGGCGACGTCGAGCGCGGCCTCGAGGTCGAGGTCGGCGACGAGCACCTGCGCGCCCTCGGCGACGAACTTGCGCGCGATGCCGGCGCCGAACCCCGACCCGCCGCCGGTCACGATCGCGACCTTGTCCTGCAGTCTCATCGCCGTCCTCCGCGTCGTCGCCGAAGGTCCAGCTTAGCCGAGCTCGGCGCGCCGCGGCGGGTCCGCGCCGCGGCGGCTGCACGTGATCGCTGCCGCGCGGGCGGCGAAGGCGAGCACCGCCTCGAGCTGCCGTGCGTCGAGCGCAGCGAGCGCCGCGGGGTCGAGCGCGCCGGCCCCGGCCAGCGCGGCGAGCAGCGCGGCCTGGAACGTGTCGCCGGCGGCGACGGTGTCGACGGCGTCGACCACCGGCGCCGCCACCTGCACCGCGTGGCGCGCCGTCCACGCCTGCGCGCCGGCGCTGCCGCGCGTGACGACGACCAGCGCCACGCCCTGCGCGAGCCAGCCCGCGGCGACGGCGGCCGCGTCGGCGCCGGGGTGCAGCAGCCCGAGATCCTCGTCGCTGATCTTCACCACGTGCGTGCGCGGCAGCATCCAGGCCAGCGTGTCGCGCCAGCGCGCGAGGTCGGGCTCGACGTGGGTGCGCACGTTGGGGTCGTAGGCGACGAGCCGGCGCCGGTGCTCGCGTTCGACGAGCAGGCGCAGCGTGGAGGCCACCGGCTCGACGACGGTCGCGTACGAGCCCACGTGCAGCGCCCGCGTGGCTGCGGGCAGCGCGCCCAGCGCAGCGGGCGCGAGCTGGCGGTCGGCACCGCCCGCACCGTAGAACGCGTACGACGGCACGCCGCGGGCGTCCAGCCCGACGAGGGCGAGCGTCGTCGGCGCGTCCACGCGCTGCACGCAGCCGGTGTCGATCCCCTCGTCGACGAGCGCGCGCAGCAGCCGCTCGCCGAGGAAGCCGGTGCCGACCGCGCCGAGGAACGCCACCGGCTGCGCGAGCCGTGCCAGGCCGATCGCGACGTTCAGCGGCGAGCCCCCGATGCGCGCGTCGAGTGCGACGCCGGTCGGCGTGTCGCCGGCGGCGAACACGTCCATCAGTGCTTCTCCACAGACGACGAACATGGGCGGACCCGCGGCGGATGCGATGCCGGCAGTGTCGCCGCGCCGGACCCGCCGCGGGTTCGTGCCGATGGCGCCGCCGCCGCGCCGGTGCACGATCGCCGGCACGACGGAGGCGTCATGGACGGACGGACGGCGGCGGGCGGCGGCGAGACCCGGTTCGACATGCGCGACCCGGTCTGGCGCGAAGACCCGCACGCCGTGCTGCGCGAATTGCGCGAACGCGACGCCATCGCGCGCGACGTGCTCGGCATCTGGCTCGTCGGCCGCCACGCCGACGTCAACGCCGGCCTGCGCAGCAGCAGGCTCAGCCGCGAGCCGTGGCGCACGCCGGTGTACCGGCAGCTGCGCCCGTTCATCGCCGAATCGCCGATGGAGCGCATGGTCGAGCAGTGGATGCTGTTCAACGACCCGCCGAAGCACAGCCGGCTGCGCCGGCTGGCCAACCACGCGTTCCGCCCGCCGGTGATCGACGCGATGGCCGGGTGCATCGCCGCGGTGGCCGACGAACTGATCGACGCCCTGCCGGCCGACGGCACGCCGTTCGACCTCATGGCCGCCTTCGCGCAGCCGCTGCCGGTGCGCGTGATCTGCGACATCCTCGGCCTGCCCGGCGACGACTTCGCGACCACGAAGGCGTGATCCGACGCGCTGGCGATCGTCGTCGAGCCGGTGCGCCGCCGCGCCGAGCTCGAAGCCGCCGGCCGCGCCGCGGTCGAGATGGCCGACTACCTGCGCGCCCACGTCGCGCGCCACCGCGCCGCCGGCCGGCGCGACGACCTCCTCGGCGTGCTCGTCGCGGCGCACGACGACGGCGCGATGAGCGACGACGAGCTGCTCGGCAACCTGATCCTCGTCTTCGTCGCCGGCCACGAGACGACGACGAACCTGATCGGCAACGGGATGCTGACGCTGCTGCACCACCCGGGCGAGCTCGCGCGGCTGCGCGCCGACCCGTCGCTCGGCGAGACGGCCGTCAACGAGATGCTGCGCTTCGAGGGGTCGGTCAACTTCCTGGGCCGCCACCCGCTGGAGCCGTACCGCATCGGCGACGCGACGGTCGAGCCCGGCGAGACGATCTTCTTCATGCTCGGCGCCGCCAACCGCGACCCCGCCGCGTTCGCCGACCCCGAGCGTTTCGACGTCGGCCGCACGCCGAACCACCAGCTCGGCTTCGGCGCCGGCATCCACCACTGCATCGGCGCGCCGCTGGCGCGGCTCGAGGCGCGCATCGCGTTCGAACGCCTGCTGGCGCGGTATCCGCACCTCGAGGCGGTCGACGAAGCGCCGCGCTGGCGGCGGCTGATCAACCTGCGCGGGCTCGAAGCGCTGCACCTGCGCGCGCTGCGCGTCGACCCGAGATGAGGCGGCGGCGGCGGGCACTCGTCGGCGCGGCGATCGCGTGGCTCGGCGCGGCGGCCACCGCGCAGGTGCCCCCGGGCGCCGACGACGTGGCCGCCTACACCGGCCTGCACGCCGCGGCGATGCGCGGCGACGCGGCCGAGATCGAGCGCCTGCTGCGCGCCGGCGCGGCGCCGAACGTGCGCGACCGGCGTGGCCGCACGCCGCTTCACGTGGCCACGCACGCGCGGCGGCACGACGCGATCCGCGCGCTCGCGCGCGGCGGCGCCGACCTCGGCGCGCTCGACGCCGACCGCTACGACGCGGTGACGATCGCCGCCGTCGCCGACGACGAGCCGACGCTCGCGCTGCTGCTCGCGCTCGGCGCGAGCGCGAAGCTCGTCACCAGCCGCTACGACGGCACCGCGCTGATCGCCGCCGCGCACCTCGGCCACGACGGCGTCGTGCGCCGGCTGATCGCCGCCGGCGCGCCGCTGGACCACGTCAACAACCTGCACTGGACGGCGCTCATCGAGGCGATCGTGCTCGGCGACGGCGGCCCGCGCCACCAGGCGACGGTGCAGGCGCTGCTCGACGCCGGCGCGAACACGCGACTGGCCGACCGCGAAGGCCGCACGCCGCTGCAGCTCGCGCGCGACCGCGGCCACGCCGCGATGGTGCGCCAGCTCGAAGCCGCGGGCGCGCGCTGAACAGCCGATGGCGCGCCGCCCCGTCGCCCTCGTCACCGGCGCGTCGTCGGGCATCGGCGCGGCGCTCGCGCGCTGCTTCGCCGCCGGCGGCCACGACGTCGTGCTCGTCGCCCGGCGCGAGGCGCCGCTGCGCGACCTCGCCGCCGATCTCGCCGCCGCGCACGGCGTGCGCGCGTGGGCGCAGCCGGCCGATCTCGCCCGGCCCGAGGCGGCGGGCGAACTCGCCGCGGCGATGCGCGCGGCGCGGCGGCCGGTCGACGTGCTCGTCAACTGCGCCGGCGTGCTCGACGTCGGCCCGTTCACCGGCATGGCGGCCAGCCGCCACCGCGAGCTGATCGACCTCAACGTCGCCGCGCCGACGGCGCTGCTCGCGCACTTCCTGCCGCCGATGCTGCGCCGCGGCCGCGGCCGGATCCTGAACATCGCCTCGATCGCGGCGTTCCAGCCGGTGCCCACGCTCGCCACCTACGCGGCGACGAAGGCCTACCTGCTGTCGCTGACCGAGTCGCTGGCCGAGGAACTGCAGGGCGCCGGCGTCACCGTGACGGCGCTGTGCCCCGGCATCACCGCGACGCCGATGGTCGACGCCGCCGGCCGCGCGCGGCCGGCGCTGCGGCGGCTGCCCGGCATCGTCGTCGGCGACGCCGACGCGGTGGCGGCCGAGGGCTATGCGGCGTGCCTGCGAGGCGACGTGATCTGCGTGCCCGGGGCGCTGAACCGCGCGACCGTCGTCGCCGGGCGGGCGCTGCCGAAGTGGCTCGTGCGCCGGGTCGGCGGCGCCGTCGCGCGGCGGCTCGACTGACGCCGTCGGCCGCCGAAGACGCGCGGCGGACCGCCTTCACAGGCCGGCCCTGACCGCGACGGGGCGTCACGACCGGTCCCTAGAATGGCCGGTTCCGCCCTGCCCGAGGCCCTGCCCGATGTCCGATCCCGCCGTCCCCGACGCCGCCGTCGCCCCCGACGCGGCCGCGGACGGCGCCGTGCCGACGGACGCCACGGCCGACGCGCCCGCGCCGGGCGGCCTGATCCGCATCCGCGGCGCGCGCCAGCACAACCTGAAGCACCTCGACCTCGACATCCGCACCGGCGAGATGACGGTCGTCACCGGGCCCAGCGGTTCGGGCAAGTCGAGCCTCGTGTTCGACACGCTGTACGCCGAGGGGCAGCGCCGCTACGTCGAGACGTTCAGCGCCTACGCGCGCCAGTTCCTCGACCGCATGGACCGCCCGGCGGTCGACCGCGTCGACGGCGTGCCGCCGGCGATCGCGATCGACCAGACGAACCCGGTGCGCACGAGCCGCAGCACGGTCGGCACGATGACCGAGCTGAACGACCACCTGAAGCTGCTGTTCGCGCGCGCCGGCCAGCTGTTCGACCGCGTGACCGCGCTGCCGGTGCGCCACGACACGCCGGCGACGATCCAGGCCGACCTTCGCGCGCGCGCCGCCGCGGCCGGCGACCCGCGGCTCGTGGTGACGTTCCCGGTCGAACTGCCGGCGAACACGACGGCCGGCGAGGTCGAGCAGTGGCTCGCGGCGAGCGGCTTCGCGCGCGTGCACGGCGAGCGGCAGGCCGGCGACAAGAAGGTGCTCGACGTCGTCGCCGACCGCTTCCGCGCCGGCGGCGCCGAGGACGTGCGCCTCAACGAGGCGATCGAGACCGCGCTCAAGCGCGGCGGCGGCCGCGTCGACGTGCAGGTGCAGCGCGACGACGGCACGACCGACGTCTGGCGCTGGTCGACCGGGCTGCACTGCCCGGAGTCCGACATCCGCTACGCCGACCCGCAGCCGAGCCTGTTCAGCTTCAACTCGGCCTACGGCGCGTGCGAGACCTGCCGCGGCTTCGGGCGCGTGATCGGCGTCGACCTCGGCCTCGTGATCCCCGACGGCCGCAAGACGCTGCGCAACGGCGCCATCAAGCCGCTGCAGACGCCCGCCTGGGCCGAAGTGCAGGACGACCTGCTGCGCTACGCCGGCGAAGCCGGCATCCCGCGCGACACGGCGTGGCACCAGCTGACGCCGGCGCAGCGCGACTGGGTGATCCACGGCTCGCCGCACTGGAAGGGCGACTGGAACAAGCAGTGGTACGGCGTGCTGCGCTTCTTCGACTACCTCGAGAGCAAGGCGTACAAGATGCACATCCGCGTGCTCTTGTCGAAGTACCGCAGCTACACGCCGTGCACCGCGTGCGGCGGCGCGCGGTTGAAGCGCGAGGCGCTGCTGTGGCGCATCGGCTCGAAGGCCGACGCCGACGCGGTGCTCGAGCCCGGCCGCCGCTTCATGCCCGCCGGCGTCGAGTGGACGCGCGCGCAGCTGGAGGCGCTGCCGGGCCTGAGCCTGCACGACCTGATGCTGCTGCCGATCGAGCGTGTCAAGCGCTTCTTCGACGGCCTCGCGCTCGCCGACGCCGTGCTCGACGAGGCGCTGAAGCTGCTGCTGGACGAGATCCGCACCCGCCTGAAGTACCTGTGTGACGTCGGCCTCGGGTACCTGACGCTCGACCGCCAGAGCCGCACGCTCTCCGGCGGCGAGGTGCAGCGCATCAACCTGACGACGGCGCTCGGCACCTCGCTCGTCAACACGATGTTCGTGCTCGACGAGCCGTCGATCGGCCTGCACCCGCGCGACATGAACCGCATCGTGCAGGCCATGCACCGGCTGCGCGACGCCGGCAACACGCTCGTCGTCGTCGAGCACGACCCGGCGGTGATGCTCGCCGCCGACCGCCTGATCGACATGGGCCCCGGCCCCGGCGAGCGCGGCGGGCGCATCGTGTTCGACGGCACGCCCGACGAGGCGCGGCACGCGAACACGCTCACCGGCGCCTACCTCGGCGGGCGCAGGCAGGTCGGCCTCGGGTTCCGCCGCCTCGTCGACGACGCGACGCCGAAGCTGATCGTCGAAGGCGCGCGTGAGCACAACCTGAAGAACGTCACGGTCGCGTTCCCGCTGCAGCGGCTCGTCGTCGTCACCGGCGTCTCGGGCTCGGGCAAGAGCACGCTGGTGCAGGACGTGCTGTACCCGGCACTTGCGCGCCACTTCGGCCAGGCGACCGAGACGCCGGGGTCGCACGAGCGGCTGCTCGGCACCGACTGGCTCGCCGATGCCGTGTTCGTCGACCAGAGCCCGATCGGCAAGACGGCGCGCAGCAACCCGGCGAGCTACGTCGGCGCGTTCGACGCCATCCGGCAGCTCTTCGCCGACGCGCCGCTCGCGCGCGAGCGCGGCTACGGTGCCGGCATGTTCAGCTTCAACGCCGGCGACGGCCGCTGCCCGACCTGCGGCGGCTCGGGCTTCGAGCACGTCGAGATGCAGTTCCTGTCCGACGTCTACCTGCGCTGCCCCGACTGCGACGGCAAGCGCTTCCGCGCCGAGATCCTCGAGGTCAAGCTCGTGCGCGGACCACTGCAGCTGTCGGTGGCCGACGTGCTGGAGCTGACGGTGGCCGAGGCGGCGCACTGGTTCCAGGCCGACCGCGACGTCGTCGCGCGGCTGCAGCCGCTGGTCGACGTCGGCCTCGACTACGTGCGCCTCGGCCAGCCGGTGCCGACGCTGTCGGGCGGCGAGGCGCAGCGCCTGAAGCTCGCCGGCTTCCTCGCCGAGGCGGCGGCACGGCCGGCGAGCCAGCCGCTGGCGAAGAAGGGCACCCTCTTCCTGTTCGACGAGCCGACGACGGGGCTGCACTTCGACGACATCGCGAAGCTGATGCGCGCGCTGCGCAAGCTGCTCGACGCCGGCCACTCGCTGCTCGTGATCGAGCACAACCTCGACGTGATCCGCGCCGCCGACTGGATCGTCGACCTCGGCCCCGAGGGCGGCGACGGCGGCGGCGAGGTCGTCGCCACCGGCACACCCGAGGACCTGAAGGCGCACCCGACGTCGCACACCGGCGCCGCGCTGCGCGAGTACGAGCATGCGCTCGGCGCCGGCGGCCACCGCGTCGAGGAAGGCCGCGCGCTGCAGGCCGTCGTCAAGGCGCGGCGCGACGCCGCGCGCGCCGAGGCCGCAAACGGTGCCGAAGAGGCGATCCGCATCGTCAACGCGCGCGAGCACAACCTGAAGGGCCTCTCGGTCGACATCCCGCGCGGCAAGTTCAACGTCGTCACTGGTGTGTCGGGCTCGGGCAAGAGCACGCTCGCGTTCGACATCCTGTTCAACGAGGGCCAGCGGCGCTACCTCGAGTCGCTCAACGCCTACGCGCGCAGCATCGTGCAGCCGGCGGGGCGGCCCGAGGTCGACGCGGTCTACGGCATTCCGCCAACGGTGGCGATCGAGCAGCGGCTGTCGCGCGGCGGGCGCAAGAGCACGGTGGCCACCACGACCGAGGTCTGGCACTTCCTGCGCCTGCTGTGGGTCAAGCTCGGGCTGCAGCACTGCGTGCACGACGGCGCCGAAGTGCGGCCGCAGAGCGTCGAGAGCATCGCCGCGCAGCTGCTGTCGCACCACCGCGGCGAGCACGTCGGCCTGCTCGCGCCGCTGGTCGTCAACCGCAAGGGCGTCTACACCGACCTCGCGAAGTGGGCCAAGGCGCGCGGCCACACGCACCTGCGCGTCGACGGCGAGTTCCTGAAGGTCGACCCGTGGCCGCGCATCGACCGCTTCCGCGAGCACACGATCGAGCTGCCGGTGGCCGACGTCGTCGTCGACCCGGCGCGCGAGGCCGAGCTGCGCGACGCGCTGGCGAAGGCGCTCGAGCTCGGCCGCGGCGTGCTGCACCTGCTGCACCCGCTCGACGGGCTCGCGGCGGCGCTCGACGACGGCCAATCGACGGCCGGCATCGGCGCGCTGAAGGTGTTCTCGACCAAGCGCGCGTGCCCGGTGTGCGGCACCAGCTACCCCGAGCCCGACCCGCGCCTGTTCAGCTACAACAGCAAGCACGGCTGGTGCACGAGCTGCGTCGGCACGGGCCTGGCACTGACGCGCGAGCAGCGCCGCGCGTTCGACGACTCGGTGCGTGCCGACGACGACAAAGGTCGCGAGCAGGCCTTCCCGAGCGACGAGCCCGACGTCGAGGGCGTCGCCGATACGCCGTGCCCCGACTGCGGCGGCACGCGGCTGAACCCGACGGCGCGCGCGGTGACGTTCGACGGCCGCTCGATCGCCGAGGTGGCCGCGTGGTCGGTGACCGACGCGCGGCGCTGGGTCGACGGCCTCGCGCTCGCCGGCCGCGACGCGCAGATCGCGCGCGACGTCGTCGCCGAGATCGCGAGCCGCCTGCGCTTCCTCGAGGACGTCGGCCTCGGCTACCTCACGCTCGACCGCGCGGCGCCGACGCTCTCCGGCGGCGAGGCGCAGCGCATTCGGCTGGCGGCACAGCTCGGCAGCCACCTGCAGGGCGTGTGCTACGTGCTCGACGAGCCGACGATCGGGCTGCACCCGCGCGACAACGGCATCCTGCTCGACGCGCTGCAGCGCCTCGGCGCGATGGGCAACACGCTCGTCGTCGTCGAGCACGACGAGGATACGATCCGCCGCGCCGAGCACCTGATCGACATCGGCCCCGGCGCCGGCAAGCGCGGCGGGCGCGTCGTCGCGCAGGGCAGCTCGGCCGACCTGCAGCGTGCCGCCGACTCGGTCACCGGGCGCTTCCTCGCCGCGCCGCTGCGCCACCCGCTGCAGCCGCGCCGGCCGGTAGGCGACGACACGCCGCGCCTCGTCGTGCGCGGCGCCGCGAAGCACAACCTGCAGCGGCTCGACGTCGGCGTGCCGCTGCAGCGGCTGGTCGCCGTCACCGGCGTCAGCGGCTCGGGCAAGAGCACGCTCGCGCGCGACGTGCTGCTGGCGAACCTGCAGTTCCGCAACCACCGCGGCGGCAAACCGGCGTGGTCAGGGTGCGCGCGCATCGACGGGTACGACGCGATCGACCGCGTGCTCGAAGTCGACCAGACGCCGATCGGCAAGACGCCGCGCTCGTGCCCGGCGACCTACATCGGCTTCTGGGACGCGCTCCGCAAACTGTTCGCCGAGACGCTGGAGGCGAAGGCGCGCGGCTACGGCCCGGGTCGGTTCTCGTTCAACACCGGCGAAGGCCGCTGCCGCGCCTGCGAGGGTCAGGGCGTGCGCACGATCGCGATGAGCTTCCTGCCTGACGTCAAGGTGCCGTGCGAGGTCTGCCACGGCCAGCGCTTCAACGCCGAGACGCTGGCCGTGAGCTGGCGCGGGCGCAGCATCGGCGAGGTGCTGCAGATGGAGGTCGACGAGGCGGTCGAGTTCTTCGCGTCGATGCCGGCGATCGCGTATCCGCTGCGGCTGCTGCACGACGTCGGCCTCGGGTACCTGACGCTCGGCCAGCCGAGCCCGACGCTGTCGGGCGGCGAGGCGCAGCGCATCAAG
>CALIDR010000021.1 GCA_938022295.1 uncultured Burkholderiaceae bacterium | reverse complement strand
CGGCGGCGCGCAGCCGCTTCGCCGCGGCCAGCGCGTCGGCCTGCGCCTGCGCGCGCCCCGGCGTGCCGTCGCGCGCGACGTTGGCGCGCCCGTCGGTGAGCAGCACGACGAGCGGCGTCGCGCCCTGGCGGCGCACGGCGTCGGCCAGCGCCGCGGCGCTGTCGATCGCCGCCGCGAGCGGCGTGCCGCCGCCGCCGGGCAGGCCGGCGAGGCTCTTCTTCGCCCGCACGAGCGAGCGCGTCGGCGGCAGCAGCAGGTCGGCGCCGGTGCCGCGAAAGCCGATCACCGCCACGCGGTCGCGCCGCACGTAGCAGTCGGCCAGCAGCAGTTCGACCGCGCCCTTCGCCTCGGCGAGGCGGTGCAGCGCCGACGAGCCCGACGCGTCGACGACGAACAGCGTCGTCGTCTCGGTGTGCTCGCGGTAGCGGGTGACGTGGAAGTCCTCGCGCCGCACGTGCAGCCGCGTCGTCGTGCCCGCCGCCGACCGCGGGCCGTGGGGGTGCGCCTCGCGCCGGCGCAGCGGCTGCCATGGCGCGGCGGTGCGCAGCGTCGCGATCAGGTTCAGCCGCAGGCCCGCGCGCGGCTCGCCGCGGCGCACGCCGGCGGGCCGGCCGCGCCGGCCGCCCTTCTTCAGCGTGCCCGCTTTGCCGCCGGCGCCGCGGCGCAGCGCCGCGCCGCCGAGCAGCGCGGCGAGCAGCCCGGGCGGGATCGCGGCCTTCGCGGCGTCGAGCACGCGGTCCTCGAGCGCCTCGGGTTCGCGCGGGCGGTCGGCGTCGTGGTCGGGCGGCGGCTCGGCCGGCTCGGGCGGCGGCGGGGGATCGGCCTCGGGTTCGGCTTCGGGCGGCGAAGGCAGCCGCGTCGCCCGCGGTGCGAGCACGAGCCGCGCGGCGAGCGCGGCATCGTCGGCTTCGACCTCGTCGCGCCCGGCGAGCGCGGCGGCCGCGCGGGCGGCGCGCACGGCCTGCAACGGCGCGCGCACCGAGTCGACGCCGAGCGCGAGCGCGGCCGCGCACAGTGCCTGCACGACGTCGTCGCCGCAGCGCACCGCCGGCAGCGCCGCGCGCGCGGCCGCGACGTCCTCGCGCGTCCACGGCAGCGCCAGCGGCTCGTCGCGGGGCGGGCGGCGGACCGGCGTCGGCGCGAACGCGAGGCGCTCGCGCAGCGCCGCCGGTGTGCGCTCGTCGTCGTGCCCTTCGTCGAGCGCGATCACCGCCACCCGCGCCGGCTTCGTCAGCGACAGCCCCTCGCGGTGCACGCCGACCTCGCCGTGGTCGAGCACCGCGGCCAGCCGCGCCGCCGTGTCGGCGCCGAGCCGCTCGGCCATCGGCAGCACGACGACGCCGCCGTCGGCTTCGGCGAGCACGCCGCGCTGCGCCACCGGGCGCCCGGCGGCGAGCGTGGCAGCGAGGTCGAGCCCGCCGAGCAGGCGGTCGTCGGCGATGCCGAGCGGCACGCGGCGCCACGGCGCGTCGGCCGGCAACAGGGCGCGCAGCGCGCCGAGCCACTCGTCGCGCGCGAGGCCGGGCGACGTGCGCAGCACCGCGCCGCCGAGGCGGGCGGGGTCGACGGCGAGCAGCGCCGCGGCGACCAGCGCGTCGAACTCGGGCGTCGCGGCGCCGGCGGCTTCGGCGGACATCGCGCGGCCCGCGGGCTTCAGGCAGGTTCGAACAGCTCGGCCACCGCGCGCTCGACGCGCGTCGACGAGCCGGTGTCGTCGAGCGGGTCGCGGCGCAGCCGGTGGCGCAGCGCCGGCGGCGCGACGCGCTTCAGGTGCGCGTCGCCCACCGTCGCGTCGCCTTCGAGCGCGGCGAGCGCGCGCGCGGCGCGGATCAGCGTCAGCTCTCCGCGCAGGCCGTCGGTGCCGAGGCTCATGCACAGCTGCGCCGCGCGTTCGAGCGCGGCGTCGCTCACCGTCACGCCGGCCAGCCGCTCGCGCGCGGCGACGATGCGCCGGCGCAGCTTGTCCTCCTCCTTCTTCCAGGCGGCGGCGAAGGCGGCGGGGTCGCGCTCGAAGTCGTCTCGCCGCCTCACGACGAGCACGCGCGTGGCGAGGTCGGCCGGCGTGCGCACCTCGACCGACAGGCCGAAGCGGTCGAGCAGCTGCGGGCGCAGTTCACCCTCTTCCGGATTGCCGCTGCCCACCAGCACGAAGCGCGCCGGGTGGCGCACGCTCAGCCCTTCGCGCTCGACGACGTTCTCCCCGGAGGCGGCGACGTCGATCAGCAGGTCCACCAGGTGGTCCTCGAGCAGGTTGACCTCGTCGATGTAGAGGAACCCGCGGTGCGCCCGCGCGAGCAGCCCGGGCTCGAACGCCTTGACGCCGTGGGCGAGCGCGCGCTCGAGGTCGAGCGCGCCGACCACGCGGTCCTCGGTGGCGCCGAGCGGCAGGTCGACGACCGGCACCGGGATGCGCTCGGTCTTCGGCTTGCCCTTGTCCTTGAGCTTCGGGCAGTCGTCGCAGCGGTGCGTGGTGTCGGCGGGGTCGCAGTGCCAGCGGCAGCCGACGACGGCCACCATCGGCGGCAGCAGCGCCGCGAGCGCGCGCACCGCAGTGCTCTTGCCGGTGCCGCGGTCGCCGAAGACGAGCACGCCGCCGATGCCGGGGTCGACGGCGGCGATCAGGATCGCGAGCTTCATCTCGTCCTGGCCGACGATGGCGGAAAACGGAAACGGAACGGCCATGTGAAGGGTCTCGGGATCAGCGATCGGCGCCGGCGACCCGCGGTCGCCTGGTGCCTCGACACGAGTATGTCATCGCGCGCCGGCGGCCCTCGCCCGCCGCGCCTCCCAGCGGCGGCGCAGGTCGGCGGCGTGGGCGACGCCGCCGGCTAGCAGCCACGCCGCAGCGGCGGCGCCGAAGCCGCCCGCCAGCGTGCTGCGCAGCGCGAGCAGCAGCGCCGCGCCCGAGGCGAGCGTCAGCGCGAAGTCCGCCGGCGCGATGCCGCGGCCGGTGAGGCGGTGGTACAGCGCGAGCGCGACGGCCTCGAGCGCCGTGAGCGCCAGCACGACGTCGATCCAGCCGGCGGCGAGGTCGAAGTCCATCAGGCGAACGGCCCGTTCAGCCGCACCGTCGCCGCGTTCAGCGCGCCGGCGCAGGCGACCCAGGCGAGGTACGGCAGAAGCATCGCCGCGGCGCGGCGGCTGTAGCGGCCGAGCACGACGACCAGCAGCAGCACGCTCAGCCACAGGAACACGACCTCGACCAGCGCCCAGTCGGGGCGGCGCAGGCGGAAGTACAGCAGGCTCCACAGCACGTTGAGGAAGCCGTTGAGCGCGAACAGCGCGAGCAGCCATTCGCGCTCGGCGCGGGTGGGCGCGTCGCGCCAGGCCCAGACGCCCGCGATCGCGGCGAGCGAGAAGATCACGGTCCACGCCGGCCCGAACGCCCAGTCGGGCGGCTTCCACGCCGGCTGCTCGAGGGCGTAGTACCAGTCGCCGAGGTCGGTGCTCAGCGCCCCCAGCGCGGCCACCGCCACCGCGGCAGCGGCGGCCACCGCCACCGGCTTCCAGCGCCGGGCGGCAACGGTCATACGCGCGCCATGCCGAGCAGGTGCGCCATGTCCTTGAAGAAGATGCGCACGTGCGCCATCGGCTTCTTGCGCACGAGCTGCTTGTTCATGTAGGCCTCGAACGTCAGCGTCTGCACGTCCTTGTCCTTGCAGATGCTGACGAAGCGCTCGCGCCGCTTGTCCGACGAGTACCAGAAGTACTGCATGATGCCCAGCACCCAGAACACGCGGCCGTGCGCCTTCATGAAGCGCCTGCGCGCCTGCGCCAGCGCGCGCGCGTCGCCGGTGGCGAGCATCTCGTCGACCGCCCTGGCGGCAAGCTCGCCGCCGTACATCGCGTAGTAGATGCCCTCGCCCGAGGCCGGCGCGACGACGCCGGCGGCGTCGCCGGCGAGTACGACGTCGCGGCCGTTGTCCCAGCGCGGCAGCGGCTTGAGCGGGATCGGCGCGCCCTCGCGGCGCAGCGTCGGCGCGTCGGCCAGGCCCGAGGCCTCGCGCAGCGTGGCCACCGCGCCGCGCAGCGAGAAGCCCTTCTCGGCGCTGCCGGTGCCGATCGACAGCGTCTCGCCGTGCGGGAACACCCAGCCGTAGAAGTCGGGCGACAGCGACCCGCGGTAGACGACGTCGCAGCGCGAACCGTCGTAGCCGGCGGGCAGCGCGTCGGGCTTGCGCACGATCTCGTGGTACGCCGAGACGTACCTCGTCTTCTCGGCGACGTCGGGCAGCGCCTGCTTCGCGACCGCCGACTTCGCGCCGTCGGCGCCGATCACCGCCTTCGCGCGCACCCACGCCGGC
Source organism: uncultured Burkholderiaceae bacterium (assembly GCA_938022295.1). GTDB lineage: Bacteria > Pseudomonadota > Gammaproteobacteria > Burkholderiales > Burkholderiaceae_C > Calidifontimicrobium. The sequence goes on along the minus strand of CALIDR010000021.1, from coordinate 2,343 downwards.
ACCGTCTCGTCCTTCGCGCCCACGCGCTGGCGGAAGCGCACGACGGCGGTGCCGTCGGCGTCGCGGTCCAGGCGCTCGAAGGTGCCGGTGACGCGCACCGCGCCGGCGTCGGCGGCGCGCCGGCGCAGCCACTCGTCGAACACCTCGCGGTCGACCATGCCGACGAAGCCGTTCTCGATCGGGATGTCGACCCGCTCGTCGCTCGGCGAGACCATGCGCGCCGAGCGCGCCTTGGCCACCAGCAGTTCGTCGGGGATCGCGTAGTCGCGGATCAGCCGCGGCGGGATCGCGCCGCCGCAGGGCTTGATGCGCCCGGCGCGGTCGAGCAACAGCACCGAGCGCCCGGCCCTGGCCAGTTCGTGCGCCGCCGTCGCCCCGGCCGGCCCGCCTCCGACCACGACGGCGTCGAAGGTGCGTTGGGTGTCCAGCATGGTCATCTCCTGTCGATCCCCGCGGCCAACGGCACCGCCAGCCCGGCGCCGGCACGGCCGCCTGCGCCTCCTTCGTGACGCGCCGCGGGTTCGGCCGCGCCGCCCTGCACGACCTGCCACGCCAGCCGCGCCGCGACGACGAACAGCAGCGCCTCGGCGAAGAACACCGACGCGTAGGCCGACGCCGGCGAGCCGAGCAGCCAGCGCGCCACATCGCTCGCGCTCGCGCCGATCAGCCCGCCGAGGCCGAACGCGATCGCCTGCGCCGCGCCCCACAGCCCCATGCGGGTGCCTTCGCGCCGCTCGCGGCCCACGCCCGCCATGCGCATCATCGACGCGATCGCCGCGATCGAGAACGCACCGTTGGCCGCGCCGAGCAGGAACACGTTGACGCGCAGCGGCCAGCCCGGGCCGACGAGGCCGCCGATCACGAGGCCGGCGAGCGCGGCGCCCGACACCAGACAGCCGCCCACCGTCCACAGCCGCAGCGACCGCGCCCAGCCGGGCAGCCAGCGGCGCCCGGGCGGCCCGCCGGCGAGCGCGACCGCGATCATCCCGAGCAGCACGCCGCCGTGCTGCACGCCCGACAGCTGCGTCGACTCGCCCGGCGTGTAGCCGAACACCAGCCCCGCGAACGGCTCGAGGATCAGGTCCTGTGCGCTGAACGCGAGCATCGAGACGAACACGAACACGGTGAAGCGGCGCGCGGCCGGCTCGGCCCAGACCTCGGCCAGCGCGGCGCGGAACGCCGGCCGCACCGCGTGCGGTGCCACCGGTTCGGCCCCGTCGCGGCCTTCGACGCCTGCGAGCGCCAGCGTCGAGACGACGAACGCCGCCGCGGAAACGCCGCCGCACACCGCGAGCAGCCGCGCCGGCGAGTACGGGTCGAGCAGGTGGCCCGCCACGCCCGCGGTGACGGCGAAGCCCACGATCATCATCAGCCACACGACGGTGGCCGCCGGCGCGCGGCGCGCCTCGTCGACGCGCTTGGCCAGCAGCACGAGCAGCGACGTGCCGGCGGCGCTGATGCCCACGCCGATCAGCGCGAAGGCGACGAACGCGAGCGCGATGCCGGCACTGCGCTGGCTGCCCATCCAGACCACCGCCGCGGCGGCGACGAAGCCGCCGAGCGCGAGCGTGGCCATGCCGCCGACGATCCACGGCGTGCGCCTCCCGCCGACGTCGGAGCCGTAGCCCATGCGCGGGCGCAGCACCTGCAGCGCGTAGTGCAGGCCCACCAGCAGCCCCGGCAGCAGCGCCGGCAGGCCGAGCTCGACGACCATCACGCGGTTGAGCGTCGACGTCGTCAGCACGACGATCGCGCCCAGGCACGCCTGCACCAGCCCGAGGCGCGCGATGCCGCCCCAGCCGATCGGCGGCGGTGCGCCGTTCAAGGGGTCACCCCCGCCGAGCGCAGGGCGAAGGCGCTGACCATCATCCCGATCACGTACAGCGTCACGCCCAGGCCGCTGTACGCCGTCGCGCGGCCGCGCGGGTCGTCGAGGAAGCGGTCCATCAGCATGACCTGCGCGAGCAGCAGCGCACCGACCGACAGCGCGTGGCTCGGGAAGCCCCACTGGATCAGCAGCAGGATCACGCCGACCTGGGGCAGCGCCATGATCCAGCACGCGGCGCGCGCGGCTCCGCTCACGCCGAGCTGCACCGGCAGCGAGCGCACGCCCATCAGGCGGTCGCCCTCGATCGCCTTGAAGTCGTTGAGCGTCATGATGCCGTGCGCGCCGGCGCTGTACAGCACCGCGAGCATGATGGACTGCTGGCTCGGCAGCGCGCCGCCGGCCATCACCGCCGAGCCGGTGAACCACGCCAGGCCCTCGTACGACGCCGCGCAGGCGGCGTTGCCCCACCAGCCGTTGTTCTTCAGCCGCACCGGCGGCGCGCTGTACAGCCACGC
>CALIDR010000020.1 GCA_938022295.1 uncultured Burkholderiaceae bacterium | reverse complement strand
AACGTGTTGGTGTAGTTCGTGGACTTTGTCATGTATCACCGCAGCGATCACGGGGCGGTGCAACGCCTTTGTTCATGGATGTGCGCAGCGCTTGGTCAAGGGCAGGCGCTCGACTACATAGGCGCCGTTCGATGGCATTTGCCGCTAACGATCGAGGCATGTCATTGCTCCAACCGTTGGACGATATCGACGCCGATGCCGTTAGGGTCGCGCACGACGAAATGCCGGTCGCCCCAGGGCTCGTCGCGCAGCGCCACCTCGATGGGCACGCCCAGTGCGGCGAGCCGCTGCTGCTCGGCTTCGGCATCGGCCACTTCGAGCGCGAGCCACACGCCCTGTCCGCCAAAGGCGGGGCGGAAGATCGGCGCCTGCGACGCCAGGCCCGGCTGCATGAATCCAAGCTCGCTCTCGCCCAGCTTCAGGAGCACGATCCACCCGCCTTCGCCCTCGTAGACCACCTCCGCGCCGAACAGGCGCACGTAAAAGTCTTTCGACGCTGCGACCTTGCCGGTGACGATGCCGGTCCACAGTTTCATGTTGCCGCTGCCTCCAGAACGCTGAAGCCATCATCGTCCTTGTGCAGGTGTTTGCTGTCTTGAAGAAATGCGACATCGCCGCGCGCGTAGACCGTGGGCGCCAGCCCGACGAATCGGCGGAAGTCGCGGCTCAGGTGGCTCTGGTCGGCATAACCCGCGGCCAAAGCGGCCTCGGCAATCGGCTCGCCCGCGCGCAGCCTCTGGCCCGCGTGGCGAAAGCGCAGGATCGCGGCGAAGGTCTTCGGCGTGAGGCCGACGGCGTCGAGAAAGTCGCGTTCGATCTGCCGGCGGCTGACGCCAGCCTGCGCCGCGAGCGTCTCGACGCGCACGTTGCCGCGCGCCTGCTCGACGGCGGCGACGAGCCGGTCGATGCGGGCGGGCGACGGCTGCACGCGGCGCAGGTGCCGCAGCAGCGCCGCGTCGAGCCGGGCGATGGCGGTGCGCAGGTCGTTCGCATTCAGGGCCTCGTTCAGGCCGAACTTCAGCACGTCGATGCCCGCTGCCGCGCGGTCGGTCAACTCGTGCGCGGCTGCGTCCAGAAAGTGCCGTGCGCATCCGGCTCGGAACTGGATGCCGACGTAGCGCGCTCCGGGCGTGAGGTTCAGCGTCGTGCGCGACGTAACCGAGCCGTAGGCCGTGACCGACGTCCGCGTGCCGGTGCTTTCCAGCACGACATCGATCCGCCCGTCCGGCAGCACCAGGCTGGTCGGCTCGTGGGCGGAGCCGCCATCCGCTGTCCCGAACCAGTAGTGGTCGACGCATGCCGCGAGCGGCCCAGACGGGCGCAGAGCGCCGACCGGGGCCGGTGCGATCGGTGGTCGGGGTGCGGTGGTTCGCATCGTGCACGGCCGACCGGCTCAGGCGGCCGTGCCGATGCCCTCGGGGTGTTTGTCGGCAATCAGCCGCAGGTCGATGCCGTGCTCCAGCAGCGCCTTGCAGGCGGCGATGACGAGGTTGAAGCCTTCGGTCGAATCCAGCGCCTGCGCCACCTGCTCGTCATCGCTGCCGGTGAAGCCCGAGGCCACGATGGAGACGAAGGTCGCCTCTTCGCCCCGGGGCGTGAAGGTCCACTCCACCGGCGTCGGCCATTCGATGACGAGCCTGCGATCGGGCTCCAGCGCCGTGACCTTGATCTCGGCCGCCACGCCGTAGTGATCCCAGTGCCAGGTCACCGTGGCGCCGGGTACGAGCGGACCGCTGGCACGCGAGAACCAGAATTTCGTCGTCACAGCCGGATCGACGAAGGCGTTGAAGACCTCCGCGGCGGGGCGGCGGATCAGCATGGTGGCGCGTGCGATGGGGGATCTCGTGAGGGGCATGGGGCCTCCAAAGTGTCGAAGGTTGGTCTACGCGACCTGGGTGGCGATCCACCACGTGGTGCCGCCGGCATCCCGCACGCCGCCGCGCTTGTCGGCATCCTGCTTCTGGGCCGGTTCCTGTACCGAAGTCCCGCCGGCCGCGAGCGCCTTGCGGTAGGTCGCATCCACGTCGGGCACATAAAGATGTACGTAAGATGGCACTGCGGGCCAGTCGGGCGGCGCCGGATCGGCCAGCATCAACACGGTGTCGTCGATGCGGACCTCGGCGTGCATGAGCTTGCCCGCGTCGTCGGGAAATCGTCGCAGTTCGACCGCATCGAAAGCCGCCTTGAGGAACGTGATAGTCGCGTCGGCACCATCGACGATCAGGTAGGGTGAGACGGAGGTGTATCCGGCAGGTTTGTAGCGAGGACTCATAGTCATTCCTTGATCACGGAACGGCGGACAACGATGTCGAACTGTTCGACGGGCATGGTTGCTTCGAAGTAGTAGGCCTCGGCGGCGTGCCATTGCTGCTCCCAAGGGCTGAGTTCGCCTTCGCGCCGATATAGACGGGCGGTCCGTTCTTCCGCCTCAACCTCCATCAATACCTTCAGCTCCAGCAGGTCGGCCAGTTCGGGTCGCGCCGAATAGACACCTTCCAGAAGGATGATGCTGCTCGGTTCGGCCAGGGTTGGTACTTCCACGAGTCGGCCGTCGAAGGCGTCCCAGTCGAACGCCCGCCATCGGGCCGTCTGCCCGCAGCGCAGGCTCAGCAACACCTCTCGCTGGCGCGTCCAGTCGATGCAGCATGCGGCGAGGCGCTCTGCCGGCTCGTTGCGCAGGGAGATGCCGCCGGCGTAGAAATCATCCCCCTCGATGCAACAGGCCCCGAGCCTGTCGGCCAACGCGGCTGCGAGGGTGGACTTGCCCGCGCCGCTGCGCCCGTCGATGGCCACGACGAAGGCAGACGGTGCGGCGACGGCGCGGGCCGCAATCAACGCAGTGAGATCGTCGATACCCGTGACCGTTAGCGGTGCCCCGGCAGTCATCTCACACCTCCGCGACGTCGCATCGATCGCGGCCTCCGCAACCCGCGCTCGACACCGTCCACGAACACCCGTCCTCCGGGCGCAAGTGCCGCTTGTACGCGCGGCCAGGCCCGCGCACCGGCAGTCGGATGGCGACCATCGAGCGCGCCGACGCGCACGGCGACGATGAGGTCGAAGGGCGCATCATGGGCAGCCAGTGCGAACTCCTCGATCGCTCCTTGCCGGAACGACAGCGTGCCCGAGGCCATCACTGCAGCGGAAACTGCGATGGCCTGCGCGATGGCGCGCGCCGAACGGTCGAGGCCGAGCACATGCCCGCCGGGCGCCACCCGCGCCGCCATGGCGCGGGCCAGCGCGCCGGGGCCGCAGCCCACTTCCAGCACGCGCAGGCCGGGTACGAGCGGCAGCGTATCGACGATGGCTCGAAGCCGCGGCGACAGCGCTTTCATGCTCCGCTGCCCGAGGGCATGGGGCCGACCATTGGCTTTCGCGACGTGCAGCGCGCGGTCGCTGCGTCCCGGCCGCTCTCGCTCGGCGATGAGGGCGCCGATGGCGCCAGCGGACAGTCCGTCATGCGCCGGTAGCACGTTCAACCGCGCAGGATCCTGGCCATCGGCCGGCCTTTGCCCAGTTCGTCGATGAGTTTGTCGAGCCAGCGGACCTTTTGCGTCAGCGGATCCTCGATCGCCTCCACGCGTACGCCGCACACCACGCCAGTGATGAGCCGGGCGTTCGGATTCAAAGCCGGCGCCTCGGCGAAGAAGGTGGCGAAGTCGGCCGCGCGGGCAAGCTGCCGCTCGACACCGGCGCGGTCGTAGCCGGTGAGCCAGCCGATGATCTGGTCGACCTCGTCCTTCGTTCGGCCCTTGCGTTCGGCTTTCCTGACGTACAGCGGGTAGACCTTGGCGAAGGGCATGGTGCCGAAGCGATGTGTGGTGCTCATGGTCTTCCCGCTCGTGGCGTGTGCGCGAATCATGGATGGCGCTGCGGCGCGGGCGCTGCTGCTGCGGGCGCGCCCGACGACACGGCGCGGCCGTATGCCGGCACGGGCACCCGCATGGCTTCCGGCGCGCGGCGCAGCAGCCACAGCGCCCAGGCGATGGCCAGCGCCGACAGCAGCGCCGGCCCAAGCCCGCCCAGCGCCGTGGCGGTGCCCAGGTTGAAGCCGGTGTGCCAGAGCACGGCCAGCACCACCCCGCCCCGCGCCAGCGACGTGAGGTGCGCCAGCACGCAGGCGCCGGCCAGGATGCCGATGCCGAAGCCCAGCAGCAGGCCGAGCGCGCCCATCTCGCGGTAGGTCGCCAGCACGAAGAACATCGGCAGGTGCCACAGCGCCCAGATGACACCCGTGGCGAGCGTGCCCGCCCGCACGCCCCACAGCGCCTGCGCGCGCGGCAGCAGGAAGCCGCGCCAGCCGAGTTCCTCGCCCAGGCCGTTGACGAGCACGACGATCGCCAGCGTTGCCGCCCACGGCAGGATCGGCAGGCCCGAGTAGCGGTTGAGCCTCGCCGCGTCGGCCCCGAGCGCCACGGCCAGCGCGATCAGCGGCAGCGGCGTCAGCGCCAGCGCCCAGGCGCGCGGCTGGGTCGGCACGCCGGTCAACCGACGTCCCAGGTCGCGCAGCGCAGGCCGCCCGGCGAGCGCGGCCGCGATCACCGCCGCCACCGCCGGCGCCAGCAGCCCGGGCAGGTGGGTCGGCAGGCTGCCCTTGGTCACGACCACGCTGCCCAGCCACAGCGGCATCCAGGCCAGCCAGGCCAGCGCGTACGCCAGCAGGCAGAACAGGACGAGCTCGCGCCGCTGGCCGCGATGCTCTATGGCTGTGGCGGCGGCGTCCGGCACGACCTGTGGGGCCGGTGGCACGGCGCTCGCTCACCCCCGCCTTGCCGCGTCGATGGCCGCCACGTCGATCTTGCGCATCGTCATCATCGCGGCGAAGGCGCGCTTGGCCTCTTCGCCACCCGCCGCCAGCGCCTCGGTCAGCGTGCGCGGGGTGATCTGCCAGTTCACGCCCCAGCGGTCCTTGCACCAACCGCATTCGCTCTCCTGCCCGCCGTTGCCGACGATGGCGTTCCAGTAGCGGTCGGTCTCCTCCTGCGTATCGGTGGCGATCTGCAACGAGAAGGCCTCGGTGTGCGGAAAGATGGGGCCGCCATTGAGCCCGATGCAGGGGATGCCGCAGACGGTGAAGCGCACCACCAGCACGTCGCCCGCCTTGTTGCCGGGGTTGTCCATCGGCGAGCGGATCACGGCCGTCACTTCGCTGTCGGGAAAGACCGAGGCATAGAAGCGCGCGGCGGCCTCGGCCTCGGTGTCGTACCAGATGCAGATCGTGTTCTTGGGAATCATGCA
>CALIDR010000019.1 GCA_938022295.1 uncultured Burkholderiaceae bacterium | reverse complement strand
GCGCCGGCCGCGACTCGAAACGCGTCATCGACACGCCGTGCGCCTTCAGCGGCACCAGCATGTCGTGCACCGCGCCGGGCCGGTTCGCGACCGAGACGACGAGGCTCGTGCAGTCGTGCCCCGACGCGCGCGGCGTCGGGTGGCGGTCGGGGTGGGTGACGATCGCGAAGCGGGTGCGGTTGTGGGCGTCGTCCTGGATTGCCGGCGCGACGACGTGCAGGCCCCACTCGCTCGCCGCACGCTCGCTCGCGATCGCGGCGAGCGAGGTGTCGAGTGCGGCCAGGCGCGCGCCCTCGGCGTTGCTCGCCACGGGGCGCCGCTCGACCGCCGGCAGGTGGTTCGACAGCCAGCCGTGGCACTGCGCGAGCGCCTGCGGATGCGCGCACACGGCGGCGATGCCGTCGAGCCCGGTCTCGCGCCGCAGCAGGTTGTGGCGCACGAACAGGCTCGTCTCGCCGATGATGAACAGCGGCGTCGTCAGGAACAGGTCGAGCGAGCGCGCGACGACGCCCTCGGTCGAGTTCTCGACCGGCACGACGCCGAAGTCGGCGGCGCCCGCGGTGGTGGTGCGGAACACCTCGTCGATGCTCGCACACGGCACGCGCTCGATCGAGCTGCCGAAGTAGCCGAGCGCGGCCTGCTCGCTGAAAGTGCCGGCCGGGCCCAGGTAGGCCACCCGGGTGGGTGTCTCCAGCGCCCGGCACGCGGACATGATCTCGCGCCAGATCGGCGCGATGCTCTCGGTCTTCAGCGGCCCCGCGTTGGCCGCCTTCAGGCCGTCGATCACCTGTGCCTCGCGCTCGGGGCGGAAGACGACCGAGCCCTCGCGCTTCTTGATCTCGCCGACCTGCTGCGCCAGCCGCGCGCGACGGTTCAGCAGCGCGAGCAGCTCGCGGTCGAGGGCGTCGATCTGCGCTCGCAGCGCGCCCAGTTCGGCGTCGGGGGCCTGGCTCATCGGGACTGGGCGCGGCGCTCGGCAGGGTCCGCCGGCCTCAACGCGGGGCGGACGCGCCGGCAGCCGGGCCAGCCGCGGCGTTGAGCTTGGCGGCCATCGACTGCTGCAGCGCCTGCACCTTGGGCTCGATCGCCGCGCGCGACTCGGCGACGACCTTCTCGTTCAACGCGCGCTGCATGTCGACGCCGAGCGACTGGAACTTGCGGTTGACCGGCGATTCGAGGATGGCGATCAGCTGCTTGAGCTCGTCGGCAGTGAACTTCTCTTCCAGGATCGGCCCGATCGTGGTCGGCGCGGCCTTGAGCGCCGCGTCGCGCACGATCGGCACCGCCTCGTCGGCGTACTTGCGGGCCTCGGCCTGGAGATCGCCCGCCAGCGCCTCGCGCTTGTCCTCGGGCACGCGCTGGCGGATCGCGATCACCGCCTGCTGCAGCATCTGCAGCGCCGGCAGCTCGGCCATCTGACGCGCGGTGGCCTCGATGCCCGGCTGCTGCAGCTGCAGCACCTTGGCCACCAGTGCCTTCTTGTCCTGGGCGTGCGCCGTCGCGGCCGTCGCCAGCGCGGCGGCCAGCAGGATCGTCTTCCACATCATCGGGGCTCCTCGCCGGAGCCGCCGGCGCTGTCGGGAGGGGTCGAGGGGGGGCGCGTGCCGCCGTCGGCGCCGGCAGGTTCGGCGGCGTCGTTCTCGACGATGCGCTGCAGGCCCGACAGCTTGGCGCCGTCGTCGAGCGCGATCAGCGTCACGCCCTGGGTGGCGCGGCCGAGCTCGCGGATCTCGGCCACCCGCGTGCGCACGAGGACGCCGCGGTCGGTGATCAGCATGATCTCGTCGTCGGGACGCACCAGCGTCGCGGCGACGACGCGACCGTTGCGCTCGCTCTGCTGGATCGCGATCATGCCCTTGGTGCCGCGGCCGTGGCGCGTGTACTCCGCGATCGGCGTGCGCTTGCCGTAGCCGTTCTCGGTGGCGGTGAGCACGCTCTGCGTCTCGTCCTCGGCCACCAGCATCGCGATCACGCTCTGCCCGGGCTCGAGCATCATGCCGCGCACGCCGCGGGCGTTGCGGCCCATCGGGCGCACGTCGTCCTCGTCGAAGCGCACCGCCTTGCCGCCGTCGGAGAACAGCATCACGTCGTGGTGGCCGTCGGTGAGCGCAGCGCCGATCAGGTAGTCGCCGGGATCGAGGTCCACCGCGATGATGCCGGCCTTGCGCGGGTGGGCGAACTCGTCGAGCGCCGTCTTCTTGACGGTGCCCATCGCGGTGGCCATGAAGACGTAGTGATCGGCCGGGAAGCTGCGGAACTCGCCCGTCAGCGGCAGCACGACGGTGATCTTCTCGCCGGGCTGCAGCGGGAACATGTTGACGATCGGCTTGCCGCGGCTGGCGCGCCCGCCCTGCGGCACTTCCCAGACCTTGAGCCAGTACACGCGCCCGCGGTCGCTGAAGCACAGGATCCAGTCGTGCGTGTTGGCGATGAAGAGCTGGTCGATCCAGTCGTCTTCCTTCGTCTGCGCGGCCTGCTTGCCGCGGCCGCCGCGGCGCTGCGCGCGGTACTCGGCCAGCGGCTGGCTCTTCACGTAGCCGGCGTGGCTGAGCGTGACGACCATGTCGGTCGGCGTGATCAGGTCCTCGGTGCCGAGCTCCTGCACGTTGTGCTCGATCACGCTGCGCCGTGCGCCGAGCTTGGTCTGGCCGAACTCCTGCTTCAGCGCCGCGAGCTCGTCGGCGATGATCGCCGTCACCCGCGCCGGCTTGGCGAGGATGTCGAGCAGGTCGGCGATCTGCGCCATCACGTCCTTGTACTCGCCGACGATCTTGTCCTGCTCGAGGCCGGTCAGGCGCTGCAGCCGCATCTGCAGGATCTCGCCGGCCTGGTCGTCGGACAGGCGGTACAGGCCGTCGGCCTGCAGGCCGTAGGCCGGCGGAAGTCCTTCGGGGCGGTAGGCGGCGCGGCCGCCGGGGGTGTCGCTTTCGGCGCGCGCGAGCATCTCGCGCACGAGCGAGGAGTCCCAGCCGCGCGCCATCAGCTCGGCCTTGGCCACCGGCGGCGTCGGCGAGTTCTTGATGATCGCGATGAACTCGTCGATGTTGGCCAGCGCCACCGCCAGCCCTTCGAGCACGTGTCCGCGCTCGCGCGCCTTGCGCAGCTCGAACACGGTGCGGCGGGTGACGACCTCGCGCCGGTGCTCGAGGAAGATCTCGACCAGGTCGCGCAGGTTGCACAGCCGCGGCTGGCCGTCGACGAGGGCGACCATGTTGATGCCGAACGTGTCCTGCAGCTGCGTCTGCTTGTACAGGTTGTTCAGCACGACCTCGGGCACTTCGCCGCGCCGCAACTCGATCACGACGCGCATGCCCGACTTGTCGCTCTCGTCCTGGATGTGCGTGATGCCCTCGAGCTTCTTCTCGTTGACGAGCTCGGCGATGCGCTCGAGCAGCGTCTTCTTGTTGACCTGGTACGGGATCTCGTCGACGACGATCGCCTGCCGCTGGCCGCGGTCGATGTCCTCGAAGTGGCACCTGGCGCGCATCACGACCTTGCCGCGGCCGGTGCGGTAGCCTTCGCGCACGCCGTTCAGGCCGTAGACGATGCCGGCGGTCGGGAAGTCGGGCGCGGGGACGATCTCCATCAGCTCGTCGACCGTCGCCGCGGGGTTCTTCAGCAGGTGCAGGCAGGCGTCGACGACCTCGATGAGATTGTGCGGCGGGATGTTGGTCGCCATGCCCACCGCGATGCCGGCGCTGCCGTTGACGAGCAGGTTCGGCAGCCGGGTCGGCAGCACGAGCGGCTCCTTCTCCGAGCCGTCGTAGTTCGGGCCGAAGTCGACCGTTTCCTTGTCGATGTCGGCCAGCATCTCGTGTGCGATCTTGGCCAGCCGGATCTCGGTGTAGCGCATCGCGGCGGCGTTGTCGCCGTCGACGCTGCCGAAGTTGCCCTGGCCGTCGATCAGCATGTGGCGCAGGCTGAAGTCCTGCGCCATGCGCACGATCGTGTCGTAGACCGCGGTGTCGCCGTGCGGGTGGTACTTGCCGATGACGTCGCCGACGATGCGCGCGCTCTTCTTGTACGGCCGGTTCCAGTCGTTGTTCAGCTCGTGCATCGCGTACAGCACCCGCCGGTGGACCGGCTTCAGGCCGTCGCGCGCGTCGGGCAGCGCGCGGCCGACGATGACGCTCATCGCGTAATCGAGGTACGACCGCCGCATCTCCTCTTCGAGCGAGATCGGCAGCGTTTCCTTGGCGAAAGAGGTCATCGGCAGAAGGCGGGCGTAGCGCAAGGCCAACGCGTCGGGAGCGCGGCGCCGGATTCTATGCCTCCGGGTCTGTGGTGACCGCGCAACAACAGGCGGCCTCGGAGACCAACGGCCGCCCAAAATCAAGCCGCCAAGGCACCCTATGGCACAATGATTTGGCAGTGGTGGACGCTCGTTGCATGGGTGCTTTGCCAGCTATCCGGCTCCAGGTTTTGGACATATCGCAGGCCATCTGCGGCTTTCCTCGAGAGGAGAATCAATGAAGAAACTCAACAAGGTGGCGGTGCTCTTCGCATCGGCTGCACTGGCGGCGCCGCTGAGCGCGCTCGCGCAGACGCCGACGGCCGAAGAGTTCCGTGCCGCGTCCGGCGCCAACCAATGGCGCGCTGCCGATGGCACGCCGTGGCGCAACGGCGCAGGCGAACTGTGCTGGCGCGATTCCAACTGGACGTCGGCGACGGCCTACCCGACCTGCGACGGTGCAGCCAAGCCCCCGCCCCCGCCGCCGCCTCCGCCGCCGCCGCCGGGCGGGGGCGCGATTTCCGGCTGACCGGGACGCGCGGGGACCTTGC
>CALIDR010000018.1 GCA_938022295.1 uncultured Burkholderiaceae bacterium | reverse complement strand
GGTAGGCCGATGGCGGTCGCGGCGGCCACCTACCCTGCGGGCGCGGCGATGAGCGTGCCGGCGCGGCTGGGCTTCGTGCTGCTGCCGGCGGCGGCGCTGGCCGCCGTGCTGTGGGGGCTCGCCCGCTTCGACCTGCCGCTGGTGTGGCAGGCGGCGTGGGTGCCGGCGCTGGCCATCGACTTCGCGCTGCACGTCGACGGCCTGGCCGCGCTGATGCTGCTGATGATCACCGGCGTCGGCACCGCGGTGTTCGTCTACGCCGGCGGCTACCTGGCCGGCCACCCGCACCAGCGGCGGCTGTACGTGCTGCTGACGATGTTCATGCTGGCGATGATCGGCTGCGTCACCGCCGACCACCTGATCGTGCTGTTCCTGTTCTGGGAGGCCACGAGCCTGGTGTCGTTCCTGCTCGTCGGCTTCGACCACGAGAAGTCCGACAGCCGCAAGTCGGCGCAGCAGGCGCTGATGGTCACCGGCACCGGCGGGCTGGCGCTGCTGGCCGGCTTCATCGTCCTGTGGCAGGCCGCCGGCACGGCGTCGATCCGCGAGATCGTGGCCTGGCTGCCCGGCGCCGAGCCGACGCCGGCGCTGACCGCCGCGCTGCTGCTGATCCTGGTCGGCGCGTTCACGAAGAGCGCGCAGTTCCCGTTCCACTTCTGGCTGCCCAACGCGATGGCCGCACCGACCCCGGTGTCGGCCTACCTGCACTCGGCGACGATGGTCAAGCTGGGCGTGTACCTGCTGGCGCGGCTGGACCCCGGCTTCGGCGACTGGGACCTGTGGGAGTGGGCGCTCAAGGGCGCCGGCTCGGTGACCGCCGCCTGGGGCATGGTGCTCGCGCTGCGCGAGCGCGACTTGAAGCGCATCCTCGCGTGGTCGACGGTGGCCACCCTCGGCACGCTGGTCACGCTGGTCGGCCTGAAGGGCGAAGGGGCGACGGTGGCGGTGGGCGCGCTGCTGCTCGCGCACGCGCTGTACAAGGCGCCGCTGTTCTTCGTCGCCGGCAACGTCGACCACGGCACCGGCACGCGCGTGATCGACCGCCTGGGCAACCTGCGCCACGCGATGCCGTGGACGGCCGCCGCCGCGCTGCTGGCCGGTGCCTCGATGGCCGGCATGCCGCTGTCGTTCGGCTACGTCGTCAAGGACGTGATCACCGAGGTCAAGAGCGCCGACGACGTGTTCGCGTTCGCGCGCGCGGCCAACACCGTGTTCGGCGCGATCGCGGTCGCGGTGGCCGGCGTGGCCGCGATCCGCGTCTTCTGGCGTCACCCCGGCACCAACGAGACGCCCGAGGCGCACGAAGGCGGGCCGGCACTGGTGGGCCCGCCGCTGGCGCTGGCGCTGCTCGGCATCGTGCTCGGCGCGTTCCCGTTCGTCGTGCAGGACCTGATCGCGCAGGCGTCGCTCGCGATGACGCCCGACACCGAGGCGCTGGCGGTCAGCCTCGCGCTCGAACTCGGCCCCGCGCTCGGGTCGCTGGCCGTCACGCTGGCGATCGGCGGCGTCGTCTACGCGTTCTGGGACCCGCTGCACCGCCTGTTCGAGGGCGCGGCGCAACGCATCGGGCGCATCGGCATGGCGTCGCAGTACGAACGCTCGCTGCTGTGGATCCCGCGCGTGGCCGCCGCCGCCACGCGCACGCTGCAGGACGGCCGGCTGCCGTACTACACCGGCCTCGTCGTCGGCAGCGTCACGCTCGCGATCGCGGCCGCACTCATGCTGGGCGGGGGCGGTTTCGAGCTGCCGGCCGCCGAGGTACCGGGCGCCGGCGTCGTCGCCGCCTGCGTGCTGATCGCGATCGGCGCCGCCTCGGCCTTCGTGCTGCGCGACCGGCTGACGCTGCTGCTGGCCACCGGCCTCGTGGGCTACGGCAGCGCGGTGCTGTTCCTCTACGCCGGCGCGCCCGACGTCGCGTTCACCCAGTTCACGGTCGAGACCGTGTTCGTGATCGTCGTCGCGTCGGTGCTGCTCGCGCTCAAGCGCCTCGGCCGCCCGGCCGGCGTCGCGGAGCCGGTGCTGCGGCCGCTGGCGCTCGCCGTCGCCGCCGGCTTCGCCACCGTCGTCACGGCGCTGCTGCTGGTGGCCGTGGCCGGCGCCTTCGACCCGGCGCTGACGAACTTCTTCGCCGAGGCGAGCGTGCCCGAGGCGTACGGGCGAAACGTCGTCAACGTGATCCTGGTCGACTTCCGCGCCCTCGACACGCTGGGCGAGATCACCGTCGTGATGCTGTCGCTGCTGGCCGCGCTTCCGCTGCTGCACGCGCTGCGCCGCCGCGACGGCAATGCAGGTGCGCGATGAACCGGCGCCTCGTCATCCTCGAGTCGGCGGCCGGCCCGCTGTACTGGCTGATCCTCGCGGCGTCGGTGTGGGTGCTGCTGCGCGGGCACAACGAGCCCGGCGGCGGCTTCATCGGCGGGCTGGTCGCCGTCAGCGCGACGATCCTGTGGGCCGTGGCCCACGGCAGCGAGGCCGCGGCGCGGCGGCTGCCGTCGGGCTCGCCGGTGACGCTGGCCGCCGTCGGCGTGGCCCTCGGCGCGCTGGCCGGCGTGCCGGCGCTGCTGGCCGGCGACGCGTTCCTCACCCACTGGTGGTGCACGCTGCCGGTGGTCGGCATCAAGGTCTCGACGGTGCTGGTGTTCGACGTCGGCGTCTACCTGTGCGTGTGGGGGGCGCTGGCCGGCTACGCGCTGGCGCTGCTCGCGATCGACGACGAGGCCCAGCGATGATCTGGGCCTTCGCAGCCGCGGTGTGGGTCACGGTGACGGTGGGGGTGTACCTCGCGATGTCGCGCGACGCGCTGCGCGTCGTGCTGGGCCTGGCGGTGCTCGGCAGCGGCGCCAACCTGGTGCTGTTCGCGGCCGGCCGCGTCGGTGCCGTGCAGCCGGCCGTGGTGCCGCTCGGCGACGCAGGCCTCGCCGCCGACGCCGCCAACCCGCTGCCGTAGGCGCTGGTGCTGACCGCGATCGTGATCGGCTTCGCGCGCGTGTGCTTCTGCCTCGTGCTCGTGCTGCGCCTGATCCGCGACGCCGGCACCGACGACGCGCTCGAGCTGCGCCACGCCGAGCCGCGCCCGACCGACCCCGTCAAGCCGCCGCTGCCGGCCCCGGGCATGGAGCCCGCGCTGCCGGCGGCCGCGGCGGAACCCCTCGGCGCGGACCGGCCATGAGACCGGCACACTTGCCCGACAGGCGTCGGTCCCGCGCGGCGGGACTGGCCGCAGGCCACCGGGTGCCCGCATGAGCGCGCTGGTCGTCACCCCGGTGCTGGTGCCGCTGGCCACCGTCGTCGCGACGACGCTCGCGAGCCGCCGGCCGGCGGCGCAGCAGGCGCTGAGCTTCGTCGGCGTCGCCGCGGTCCTCGCCTGCGCGCTGGCACTGGTCGCGCTCGCCGCCGCCGACCGCCCCGCCGACGCGGCCTTCGGCGGCTGGGCGGCGCCGTACGGCATCCAGTTCCACGTCGACCGCACCGGCGCGGCGCTCGTCCTGATCACCGCGCTGATGGGCGCGGCGTCGCTGCTGTTCCTCGCCAGCGACGCCGACACCCACCCCCGGCACCCGCTGCTGCTGCCGCTCGTGCACGGCGTGCTGGCCGGCGTCGGCGGCGCGTTCGCGACCGCGGACCTCTTCAACCTCTACGTCTGGTTCGAGGTGATGCTGATCTGCGCGCTCGGCCTGTTCGCGATCGGCGCCCGCCTGGACCAGCTCGACGCGACGTTCAAGTACCTGTCGCTGAACCTGTTCGGCACGCTGCTGCTGCTGGTGGGCGTCGGCGCCGTCTATGCCGCCAGCGGCCACCTGAACTACTTCGCGCTCGCGCAGGCCGCCGACGCTTGGACGCCGGCGCTGGCCACCGCCGTGCTCGCGGCGCTGACGCTCGCCTTCCTCGTCAAGGCCGGCGCGTTCCCGCTGTTCGCGTGGCTGCCGGCGAGCTACCACACGCTGCCGGCGCCGGTGCTTGCCCTCTTCGCCGGGCTGCTGACGAAGGTCGGCGTCTACGCCGTGCTGCGCACGCTCGGCGACGTGTTCGCCCCGGCGCCGGCGGTGCTGTACGAGGCGCTCGGCTGGATCGCCGCGGCGACGATGCTGTTCGGCGTGCTCGGCGCGGCGTACCACTGGGACATGCGGCGCATCCTCGCCTTCCACATCGTCAGCCAGATCGGCTACATCCTGCTCGGCGTCGCGCTGGCGAGCGAAGCGGGCAACGCGGCCACCCTGTTCTACACGGTGCACCACATCGTCGTGAAGGCGAACCTGTTCCTGATCGCGGCGATCGTCTGGCGGCTGGCGGGCAGCTACGACCTGCGCCTGGTCGGCGGGCTGTACGCGGTGCGGCCGGCGCTGGCGGTGCTGTTCCTGATCCCGGCGCTGTCGCTGGTGGGCATCCCGCCGCTGTCGGGCTTCTGGGCCAAGCTGCTCGTGCTGCAGGAGGCGATCGCGCAGGGCCGCGTCGTGTGGACGGTCGTCGCGCTGCTGGTCAGCGTGCTGACGCTGTACTCGATGATGAAGATCTGGATGGAAGCGTTCTGGAAGCCGCACCCCGATCGGACGTGGCGGCTGCCGCGCGGCGCGCACCTGTGGCCGGCATACGCCGCGACCACCGGCCTGGCCGCGGTGACGACCTGGATCAGCCTGAACCCGCAGCCGCTGGTGGCCTACGCCCAGGCCGCCGCCGCCACCCTCGGAGGGCGCTGAATGAACCGCCTGCTCGCCGCCGCGCTGCTGCTGCTGCGCTTCCTGCGCGCCATCGTCGTCTCCGGGCTGCAGACGGTGCGCGTGATCCTGAAGAGCGGCCTGCCCGGCGGCGCGCCGCCGCCGGTGGCGCTGCTGCGCGTGCGCTTCGCGCCGATGACCGCCAACGGGGCGGCGCTGCTGGGCTGCATGGTGTCGCTGACGCCGGGCACGACGACGATCGACATCGACATGGACCGCCGCGAACTGATGCTGCACGTGCTCGACGCGTCCGACACCGAAGGCCTCGTGCGCGGGATCCGGGAGGACTTCGAGCCCGGCCTCGTCGCGCTGTTCGGAGTGCGCGCGTGATGGCCGGCGCCGCGCTGACGCTGCTGATCGTCGCCGCGCTCGCGGCCGCGGTGCTGGCCGCGGTGCGCATCGTCGGCGGGCCGACGCACGCCGACCGCATCGTCGCGCTGGACATCTTCCTCGCTGCCGGCATCGCGCTCGCCGTCGCGGCGTCGCTGGCCACCGGGCGCACCGTGTTCCTCGACGTCGCGATCGGGCTGGCGCTGGTCGGCTTCGTCGCCACGATCGGCTGGGCGCGGCTCGTCGAGCGCGCGCCGCGCAACGCCCCGACGGAGCCCTCGTGATGACGCTGCTGGCCTCCCTGCTGCTCGGCGCCGGCGGCGTGCTGCTCGTGATCGCCGCGTGGGGCGTGATCACGCTGCCCGACGCGCTGGCGCGCCAGCACGCCGCGACGAAGGCCGGCACGCTCGCCCTCGCGCTGGTGTGCCTGGGCGCCGCCGCGGCGGTGCCCGAGGTCGAGTGGGCCTGGCGGCTGGCGCTGATCCTCGGCTTCCTGCTCGCGACGCTGCCGGTGGCGTCGCACCTGCTCGCCCGCGCCGCCGTGCGCGAGGCGGCGCTCGAGGCGCAGATCGACGCCGCGCCGCTGGTCGGCGACGACCCGGCGCAGGCGAAACGCCGATGACGCAGCGCCGCTGGATCGGCTCGGGCTCGACGTTCGAGCGCGACATCGGCTACTCGCGTGCCGTCGTCTGCGGCGACTGGGTGTTCTTCTCCGGCACCACGGGCTTCGACTACGCGACGATGGCGATCGCCGACGACGTCGTCGCCCAGGCCACGCAGTGCGTGCACAACGTCGAGGCCGCGCTCGCCGAGGCCGGCTGCACGCTCGCCGACGTCGTGCGCGTGCGCTACCTGCTGCCCGACGCTGCCGACTTCGAGCCCTGCTGGCCGGTCCTGCGCGCCGCGTTCGGCGCCGCGCGCCCGGCGGCGACGATGATGGCCGTCGGCCTGGCCGACCCGCGGATGAAGATCGAGATCGAGGTCACCGCGCTGCGCGGCGCGGGCGCGGCCACGCCGCCGCCCGCGTAGCGCCCTTGCTGCGGCGCGCCGTCGGTGCGAGCATTGCGGGCCGCGCCCGCGGCGCAAGCCCCATAACCGCACAGGAGACCCCCGATGGCCAAGCCCCCGTTCGACGCCGACGCGCTGATCACGATGTTCGAGAACGCCACCGCGCAGCAGAGCACGCAGCTGCGCCAGGCGGTCGCGCAGGCGACACTGTCGGCGCTGCAGGGCCGCGAGCTGACCCTCAAGAACATCCGCGCCGCGCTGAAGGCGGTCACCGAGGCGGCCGGCGCCGGGGCGGCGAAGAACCCGCTCGGTGCCGACGTCACGCCGCTGCTCGACCAGGCGGTGGCCGGGATGGACGACGCGCTGCTGAAGGCGGTCGACGCCAACCGGGTCGCGCTCGAGCAGCTCGTCGCCCAGGGCGCCGACCTGCGCGAGAAGCACCTGAAGAAG
>CALIDR010000017.1 GCA_938022295.1 uncultured Burkholderiaceae bacterium | reverse complement strand
CGGGTCGACGTCGCCCGCGGCCTGCCGCAGCGCCTGCAGCCGCTGCGGGTGGCGCAGCGCGACGTGCAGCGCCGCGTGCGCGACCCAGCCGGCCTGCAGCGGCAGCGGCAGCTGCGCGAACGCGGGGTGGTAGCGCAGCGTGGTGCCGTCGGTCGTCACCGGCGCGACGGCGCCCGCGTGCGCCCGGGCGTCGAGCGCGGCGTCGGCGGCGTCGACGTCGACGTGCTGCATCCACAGCGCCAGCCCGCCGGTGCACGGCGCGAACTCGACCAGCCGCTGCACCGCCGGCGTGCCGCGGTGCTCGTACAGCGCCGAGGCTTCAGGCATGCGCCGGCTGGCGGCGCCGCTGCTCGTCGTAGCGGCGGTACGCGGCGCTGTCGAGCACCGTCGCTTCCAGCCCCGCCTCGAGCGCCTTCTGCAGCAGCAGCTCCATCGCCAGCGTCTGCGCCTCGCGCAGCGGCAGCGGGGTGGGCCCGCGCGCCTCGGGCAGCTGCTCGACGATCTCGAGCGCGCGCGCGAGCGTCGGGGCGTCGGTGCAGGCGGCGAGCAGCCCGTAAACGAGGCCGTACAGGCCGTCGAGCGTGCGCGGCAGCAGCGCGATCGTGTCGTCGCCGCGCCTGGCGGCGAGCAGCGCGACGACGTCGGCGCCGGCCTGGATCTCGCGCAGCACGCCGAAGAACTCGGCCGCGTTGGCCGCGCCGATGCGGCCCTGCACGAAGACGCGCTTGGCCGCATCCGAGAGGTTCGACTTCAGCACGCTCGAGACGTCTTCCCAGCCGCGCGGGCTGGCGCCCACGAGGTGGTCGTTGGCGAGCTGGGCGGCGGTGTCGTCCAGCTTGTCGGGGCGCACCTTCAGGTACGCCATCACCTCGGGCGCGAAGCCCTGCGCCACCGCGTGGGCGAGGAAGGCGTCGATCGCGGTCTGCACGTTGAAGTGGAACATGCGGTCCGCCAGCGCCGTGCCCATGTCGTGGCACACCGCGCCGTGGAAGCTCGCGTTGCCGGCGGCGACGATCTGCCAGCCGTCGGGCAGCACGTAGTGCCCCACGCGCCGGTCGAGGATCAGCGAATACGCCGAGATCTGCAGCCGCTGGTCGGCCGCGGTCAGCTCGTCGAGGAACAGGATGCCGGCGGGCCGGTCCGCCCCTGGCAGGAACTCGGGCGGGAACCACACCGTGCGGCCCTGCACGTCGTCGGCGTAGATCGCGCCGCGGATGTCCACCGGCTCGATCGTCGTCAGCCGCAGGTCCACCAGCGGCACGCCGTGGTGCTCGGCGACCTGGCGCACGATCGAGCTCTTGCCCACGCCGCGCGTGCCCCACAGCATCGACGCCCGGCGGCGCAGCACCGGGTCGGCGAACTGTTCGACGAGCGCCGCCTTCGCGGTCGCGATCGACACCGGGGGGAGGTTCATCGGGTTGCCGAGCATCGGGAATCGGTCCTCGAAGGCGTTGGGATGCGGCCCGGCGCGCGGCTCACGGCGCCTGCAGCGCGACCGCCGGCTCGCCCGCGCCGACGCGCCACGAAGGTGCGGTCGGCCGCCGCGGCGGCGGCGGGATCTCGAAGCGCGGCATCTCGTGCAGCGAGAAGAACGCGACCATCAGCAGCGGCGGCGCGTTGAAGATCACCATCCGCCACATCGAGTCGGGCGACAGCTCGAGGTACAGCAGCAGCGGCGACGCCGCGAGCACGCCGACGCCGATCACGAGCGGCAGCGCCCGCCGCAGCGTGACGCCCCAGCGCGCGCGCAGCAGGCGGTCGTGGAACCGCGCCGGCGGCTCGGCCAGCGTGCGCGCCAGGTGCTCGGCCGCGCGCACGAGCTTGGCTTCGGCGTCGCGGCTGCGCGCCGGCTCGAAGCGCGCCACCTTGACCAGGCTGCGCCAGCCGTCGTGGCGCGGCACGAGCCGCCGCCACGCCCAGCCGAGCACGGCGAGCAGGTCGTCGGGCAGCTCGAAGCGCTCGCCGGGGCACGGGGCGAGCTCGAGGTCGGCCGGCATGCCGGCGACGTTGGACGGCCGCAGCAGCAGCGTCAACCCGTCGACGCGCGCCTCGCCGAGCGCGAGCACGCGGCGCTCGTGGCCGCGCACCGTCTCCAGGTCGTGGCTGAACGCGATCGTGTAGCCGGCGCCGCGGCGGAAGTGGCCGTGCGGATCGACGGCGTCGACGGCGGTCAGCAGCGCCGCCGGGTCGCTGCCGTCGATGCGCAGGTTCGCCTCGAGCCCGGTCGCGGCGTCGGTCAGCGTGCGCACGAGGCGGAAGCGCCCGCGCGCGTAGCACTCGAGCCGCAACACCTCGCGCAGCGCCGGCCCGGAGGGCGACGCGGCGGCGATCTCGCGCGGCCTGAAGACGATCTTGCGCTCGCCGCGGTCGCTCGCCGCGAGGTCGACGTGGCGGCCGGCGCGCGTGAACGGCGCGACCAGCGACAGGATCTCGTGATGCGTCAGCGGCTGGCGATCCATGGGGTCTTGCGCGCCACGACGACTCCGGCGCGGCACCCCCGCCGCGGACCGGGCAACTGCGCCCGCGCGCCTGCGATTCTGCCGAACCGCGCCCGCCCGCGCGACGAAGCCCCGCGGGCTCGCCGGCCGATCGCGCACGCACGCGCACAATGGCCGCATGCCCCGCGCCCTGCCGCCCACGCTCGTGTTCCTGGTGCCGGGGTTCTTCGGCTTCACGTCGGTCGGCGCGGTGAGCTACTTCGAGCGCGTCGAGCAGACGCTGCGCCGCAGCCTCACCCGGCTCGGCGTCGACGCGCGCATCGTGCGCTGCAAGACGCAGCCCACGGCGTCGATCCCGCGCCGCGCCGACGAACTGCGCCGCCAGGTGCTGCGCCGCGGCGGCCTGGCGGCCCGCGCGCTGCACTTCGTCGGCCACTCCACCGGCGGGCTGGACGTGCGCATGCTGCTGACGCCGGGGGCGCGCATCGGCGCCGACGACAGCGCCAGGCGCATCGCCGAGCGCACGCGCAGCGTGGTGTCGGTGGCCACGCCGCACCACGGCACCCCGCTGGCGAACCAGTTCGCCACCGTGCAGGGCCAGTCGCTGCTCGTCGTGCTGACAGGCCTCGCGACCTCGGGGCCGGGGCGCGGCGCCGTCGTCGCGGCGGCGAAGGCGATCGCCGCCGTCGCTCGGGTGGACAACTGGCTCGGCCGCGGCGGCGGCGCGCTCGACCGCATCGCCGAGCGCGTGCTCGACCGCATCCGCCTCGACCACCGCGACCGCCTGTGGCGCTACCTCGCCGAGATCGAGAGCGACCAGGGCGCGGTGCTGCAGCTCACGCCCGAGGGCACGGCGCTGTTCGACGCCGCCGTCGCCGACCGCGAGGGCATCGCCTACGGCTGCGTCGTCGCCGGCGTGCCGCCGCCGCGCGAGGGGCTCGACCGCGAACTGCTCGACCCCGAGTACCTCGCGCTGCGCTCGCTGTTCCGCCTGCTGCACGCGCTGACGGCGCGCCCGCACCCGCACTACCCGTATCCGAAGCCGGCGCCGGCCGACCGCCGCGCGCTCGAGCGCGGCCTGGGCTTTGCCGTCACGCCGGCGACCAACGACGGCATCGTGCCGACGCTGAGCCAGCTGCACGGCCGCCTGCTGCACGCCGCGCGCGCCGACCACCTCGACGTCGTCTGCCACTACACGCTCGCCGGCGGCCGCACCGCCGACTGGCTGCCCTCGGGCGCCGGCTTCACGCCGGAGGCGTTCGAGGCGACCTGGGGCGCGGTGGCGGCGGCGATTGCCGCCAGCGCAGCCGCCACTGCGGCGTGACGGTGCGCGCGGGGGGCGCGCCACGCAACCTCGATACTGCAACGCATGAAGCGCTGGCTCGAGATGGTCGCCGCGCGGCAGTCGCCGCGGCGCGTCGTGATCGACCTCGGCATGCACGCGCTGGCGGCGGCCGCCGAGGCGCTGCCGTCGGTGCGCCGGCGCGGCGCCGCGGCACGCCTGGTCGAGGACGTCGTCTACGCCCGCCACGGCGGCGAGGCACTCACGCTCGACCTGCACCTGCCGAACTCGCCCGGTCCGCACCCGGTCGTCGTCTACCTCCACGGCGGCGCGTTCGCGATCGGCTCCAAGCGCACGCACCGCGCGATCGCGGCGGCCTACGCCTCGCGCGGCTATCTGGTCTGCAACGTCGACTACCGGCTCGCACCCAAGCACCCGTTCCCCGCCGCCGCCGAGGACGCCTGCGCCGCCTGGCGCTGGGTGGCGCGCGAGATCGCCTCCCACGGCGGCGACCCCCGGCGCATCGCGCTGGCCGGCGAGTCGGCCGGCGCCAACCTCGCCCTCGTCGTCGCGCTCGCCTGCGCCACGCCGCGCCCCGAGCCGTGGGCGGCGCCACTGCACGACCTCGGCGTGCGGCCGGCGGCGCTGCTGCTGTACTACGGCTTCCTGCAGGCGAGCGCGCCGCAGCGCTTCCGGCGCCCGGGCGTGTCGCGGCTGGCACAGCGCGTGGCCGCCGACGCCACGCGCTCGTACCTCGGCGCCGCGGCCGCGAACCCGCCGCCGCTGGCGGACCCGCTGTGCGTCGTCGAGGCGGCACCCGCCGCGCTGCGCCTGCCGCCGGCCTTCGTCGCCACCGGCGACGCCGACCCCTGCGCCCCCGACTCGCGGCGCCTCGCCGCGGCGCTGCGCCAGCGCGGCCTGCGCTGCGACCTGCACGTCTACCGCGGCGAGTCGCACGGCTTCCACGTGCTGTTCTGGCGTGCGCAGGCGCAGCGCTGCTGGCGCGACAGCTTCGCGTTCCTCGGCGACGTGCTCGGCGCCCCGTCCGCGGCCGCCGGGCCGCAGACCCTCCATGCGGCCTGAACCGTCTGCGCCGGCCGACGGGCGGGGCATCGCATGAGCGGCCCCGACCGCTCCGCCGCGCTCGCGCAGTACCGGCGGCGCGCGGCGGTCTACGACCTCGAGCTCGCGCTGTTCGAGCCGGTGCGCCGCCTCGCCGTCGAGCGGCTGGCGCTGCAGCCCGGCGAGACGGTGCTCGACGTCGGCTGCGGCACCGGCCTGAGCCTGCCGCTGCTGCACGCCGGCGTCGGCAGCCGCGGGCACGTCGTCGGCATCGAGCAAAGCTCGCCGATGCTCGCGCAGGCGCGCGACCGCGTGCGCCGCGCGCGCTGGCGCCACGTGACGCTGGTCGAGTCGCCGGTCGAGACGGCGCCGATCGGCGTGCGCGCCGACGCCGCGCTGTTCCACTTCACGCACGACGTCCTGCGCCGGCCCGAGGCGGTGGACAACGTCGTGCGCCACCTCGCGCCCGGCGCGCGCGTCGTCGCCACCGGGCTGCAGTGGGCGCGCGGCTGGCGGCGGCCGCTGAACCTGCTCGTGTGGCCGGCGGCGCTGCGCTCGGTGACGACGCTCGAAGGGCTCGAGCGGCCGTGGAGCCACCTCGAGCGCCTGGCCGGCCCGCTCGACGTCGAGGACCTGATGTTCGGCGCCGTCTACCTCGCGTGGGGGCGCGTCGCCGGTTCGCGCCGTCGCACCCGGTCGGGGCGATGACGGCCGCCGCGGCCGGGCGCGCGACGACCGACGACGTCGACCGCGCCGCCGCCTGGGCGCCGCGCACCGTCGACGTCGTCGTCGAGGTGCCGCGCGGCAGCTTCCTCAAGCGCGGCTCGACGGGCCGGGTCGACTTCGTCTCGCCGCTGCCGTGCCCGTTCAACTACGGCTCGGTGCCGACCCACCTCGGGCTCGAGGGCGACCTGCTCGACGCGCTCGTGCTCGGCCCGCGGCTGCCGCTGGGCACGCGGCTGAGGCTGCCGGCCTGGGCCGCGGTGACGCTGGTCGACCGCGGGCTCGCCGACGACAAGCTCGTCTGCGCCGCCGAGCGCCCGACGCCGGCGCAGCTCGAGCACGTGCTGCGCTTCTTCCGCTTCTACGCGCGCTGCAAGGGCTGGCTCAACGCCGTGCGCCGCCGCCCGGGGCGCAACGCCTGCGCCGGCCTGCGCACGGCGGCCGACGCGCTGGCGCGCGCGAGCCCGCTGCGCGGGCCCTTCACCGGGCCGCCGATCCCGTTCTGAAAGCCCACCGTCAGGCCCCGGCCTGGCGGAACGCCATCACGGCCTGGTTGCGCAGCGTGCGCAGGAGGTTCAGTTCCTTGTCGCCGAGCGAGATCGCGCCGGGCTGCGCCTTGTCGGCGTAGATCAGCGCCAGCGGCGCGTTCTTCAGCATCAGCGGCAGCAGCAGGAACGCCGGCGCGTCGACGCGGGCCTTGAACCACGCCGGCAGGCGCGCGGCGATCGTCGGCGCGGCGGCGTCGGCGATCAGCGTGTCGGCGCCCTTCAGGCACACCGCGGTGAACAGTTCCGGCGCGGTGCCGGGGGCCACGCGCAGCGGCACGCGGAACACGCCGGCCACCGCCTCGGCGTCGTCGCCGAGGCCGAGGCGGCCGACGAGCGCGTCGGCCTTCGGGTCGCGCAGGCAGAACACGACGCGGCGCAGGCCGAGCGCGCGCAGCATCGTCTCGAGCACCATGCGCAGCACCTCGTTGAGGCGGAAGCCCTCCGAGACCATGTGCTGCGTGATGTCCTGGATGCCCGCGGCGAGCATCTCGGCCACCGGCAGCCGCGTCTGGTCCGGCGCCGTCAGCGTGCGCACCTCGCTCGCCGGCGCGCCGGCCACCGCCTGCAGGCCGTGCTCGGCCAGCGGGTCGTCGCTGGCCGGCAGCGGCGCGAGCAGTCGCCGCGCGCGGTCGCTCTTGCCCAGGCGCAGGTGCATCGCCTCGACGAGCGCCGTCATCTGCTGGCGCGCGCGCTCGGTGGCCTGGTGCAGCGCGCCGTCGGCCCACTCGAGCGCGCGGCCGTGGCGCTGCTCGGTCTCGGCGATGCGTGCCGCCGGGTCGTCGGCGTACAGCAGCGCGTCGGCGACTTCGCTCGCCGCGCGGCCGAGCCAGCGCATGCGCTCGGGCCCGCGCGCGGCGGCACGGTGCAGCTGCGCCTCTCCAGGCCGGCGCATCGACTTCTGCAGCGCCTCGGGCAGGCCCCAGGCGCGCGCGACGCCCAGGCCCAGGTCCTCGAAGCTGATGCCGAGCACGCGGATCGCGGCGCTGTCCTCGTCGCACGGCGCCAGCGCCGCCGGCGTGCCGGGCGCGGGGCGCGTCAGCGCGCGCACCTGGCGCGCCTCCTCGGGGAAGTAGAACTCGGTCAGCAGGCGGCCGAGGTTCTGGAACATCGCGGCGAGGAACGCCTCCTCGTCCTCGCGCGGGTTCGGTGCCAGCTCGGCGGCGAGCGTGCCGGCCATCAGCGCGCGCAGGAACTCCTCCTGCAGCTGGCGCGCGTGGCCCTTGTCGTGCATGTGCTCGAGCAGCACGAGCGTCAGCGCCATGTTGCGGATCGCCGTGAAGCCCACCAGCGCGACGGCGCGCGACACCGTCGTCACCGGCCCGGCGACGACGAAGCTCGCCGAGTTGACCATGCGCAGCAGCTTGTTCGTCAGCGCGACGTCCTTCAGGATCTCGCTGGCCAGGTGCGTCAGGTTCTCCTTGTCCGAGCGCGTCAGGCGCTGGATGCGCACGACGGCGTCCGACAGCGCCGGGAAGTCGCTCTTCAGCCGCATGCGGCGCAGCAGGAACTCGAGCGTGCCGCTGGCCTCGGGGTCCACCGCCGCCTGCACCGGCGGGGCGAGCCACTGCGCCAGCGCCTGCTGCAGCTGCGCGATGTCGGCGAAGCGGCGCGCCGGGTCGCGCTGGATCGCGCGCTGCACGATCGCGCGCAGCGCGTCGTCGGGCGGCTCGCCGAGGCGCTCGGGCAGCGGCAGGTCCTGCTTGACGACGAGCTCGAGGGCGCGCATCGGGTCGCGCTCGCGCACCAGCGAGCGGCCGGTCAGCATCTCGGCGAGCACGACGCCGGCGCCGAACACGTCCATCGCCGGCGAGGGCGGCAGGCCGCGCGCCGCCTCGGGCGAGATGTAGCCCGGCGTGCCGTAGATGCGCCGCTCGTGGGGGTCGGAGATGCGCGCCGCGAGGCCGAAGTCCATCACCCGCGCCCGGCCCTGGGGGTCGATCAGGACGTTCGACGGCTTCAGGTCGCGGTGCACGATGCCCTGCTCGTGCGCCACGCGCAGCGCGTCGAGCACGCCCAGCAGCAGCGTCACCGCCTCGCGCGGCGGCAGCGCGCCGCTCACGCGCAGGCGCTGCGACAGCGTCGGCCCGGCGACGTACTCGAACACGAGGTACGGCTGGCCGGCGTGCTCGTCGGCCTCGAACACCGGCACGATGTGCGGGTGCGTCAGCCGGCTGACGGCGCGCGCCTCGTGCAGCCACTGGCTGACGGCGCCGGCGTCGGCGTCGAGCGCGAGCAGCTTGACCGCGACCTGGCGGTCCAGCCGCGTGTCGTGGCCGAGCCAGACCGTGGCCTGCGCGCCCTCGCCGAGCATGCGCTCGAGGCGGAAGCGCCCGAGCTGGCGCGGCACGTCGTCGGCGACGACGGCGTTCATGCCGCGGCTCCTGCGCCGGCCACCGCTTCGGCGCCGGCCGGCGTGGCCTCGGCGCGGTCGAGGTCGGCGCTGCGTTCGGCCAGTGCGGCCTGCACCGCCGCCTGCAGGTCGCCGCTTTGCAGCTTGAGCACGCGCGCGTAGCGCGCGGCGACGCGGTCGAGCGCAGCCGCCACCCGCCGCGGCGGCTGCGCCAGCGCGTCGAGCGCCTCGTTGGCGGCGCTGGCGACGGCGCGCAGCACGTCGTCGTCGTGGTCGGGCGTGCGCACCGGCACGCCGAGCGGCAGCCGGCGCACCATGTGCAGCGCCGCGTCGTCCAGCCCCCAGCGGCGCGCCACCGCGGCGCCCATCGCCTCGAGGTCGCAGCCGAAGACGGCGAACGCGGCCTGCGCCTCGCCCATGCCGGGCTCGTCGGGGGCGCCCGGCTCGGCCGCCGGCTGCGCCTGCATCAGGCGCCGCACCTGCTGCGCCTCTTCGGGGAAGTGGTAGTGCACGAGCAGGCGTCCGAGGTTCTGCAGCAGCGTGACGATGAAGACGACTTCGGCGTCGTAGCCGGGCGGGCGCAGCGCCTGGGCGATGCGCCCGGCACGGCGCACCTGGTCGACGAGCAGCGCGAGCTCGCACGCGTCGCCCTCGCGCAGCGGGCCGGGCCAGGGCCGCAGCGCGTTGGCCGCGCGCTGGATGCCCTCGAGGCCGACGAGCGCGATCGCGCGGCGCACGGTCAGCACTGGCCCGTTGCCGGCGATCTGCCCGCCGCGCACCTGCGCCGTGTTGGCCATGCGTAGCAGCTCGAAGCTCAGCGCGAAGTCGCGCAGCGCGATCTGGGCCAGCTCGCCGATGCGCTCGCGCTCCATCGCCGCCAGGCGAGCGGTGCGGCCCACCGCGCCGGGGGCGGCCGGCAGCGCGCCGATCTGGTCGACGCGTTCGAGCAGCAGCGCGTGGGCGCCGCCGTCGTGCGCGCTGTCGAAGTCGATCCAGCCCTGCAGCGCACGGGCGAACGTGCGCGCGGCGAAGTAGCGCTGGCGCGGCTGGCGGTCGGTGGCGCGGTCGACGATCGCGCGCAGCGGCTCGGGCACGCTGTGGACGATGTCGAACGGCAGCTTGACGAGCTCGCGGCCGGCGGGCGGCAGGCGGTCGGCGACGGCACCGGCGTCGGGTTCGCCGAGCGCCGGCCGGCCGGCGAGCAGGTGGTGCAGCAGGAGGCCGGCGGTGAGCACGTCGCGCTGCGCGCGCCGGCGCTGCGCCTGCAGCTGCTGGGGATCGATCGACAGCGCCCGCGCGCCGCCCGCGGGCTCGGCCGCGGCGGCGGCGTTGGGAGCCGCTTCGAGCCCGGCCACGCACACCGCGCCGCCGGCGTCGACGACGAGGTGGTGCAGCTGCAGGTCGCGGTGCGCGGCGCCGGCGTCGTGCGCGAACGCGAGGCCTTCGAGGGCGTCGGCGATCCAGCGCGCCGCCTGCGCCGGCGCGACGCCCTCGTCGGTCAGCCGCTCGGCGAGCGTCGTACCGAGCGCGCGGTCGTAGGTGACGAACGGCCAGCGCTCGACTTCGCCCACTTCGAGCGCCGGCGCGAGCCGCGGGTGCTGCAGCCGCGCGGCGCGCCGCGCGTCCTGCAGCCACGGCGCGAGCGCCTCGGGCGCCGGCGCGTGCCGCGGCAGCACGAGCATCACCTCGCGCCCGTCGCGCGGATCCCACGCCAGCCAGGCCGTCGTGCGCGCGCTGCGGCCGAGCAGTCGGCGCATCTGGAAGCGCCCGAAGCGGCGCAGCGAAGTCGTTGCCGGCGGCGGCTCGGCGGCAGGCGAAAGCGGATCGCGGGTAGCCATGGCGGTCGTTGCGCTCCGATTGGAAGCGCGCCGGCGAGCCGCCGATGCGGCGAACAGCAGGCCCGCGCGAGCCTTGTTCGCCGCGGTCGCTCATGCGCCTTCGCCTTCGAGCTGCCGCGAGTGAACGGCCGATTTAGGCCCATCGGGTGCATTCGACCCTGGGGATCGAAGGTCGGCGACGGGATCCTCAGCCGACCTTGCGAGCGGATTTCTCGCTGACCGAATTCGGCCCTCTGCCGACATTGACTGTTCGCTTTGAGCGGACTGCCGAGGTTGGCGCGGCAAAGCGCCGTGCGCGCGGGCGTCGGCGCTTCACCTCGGCGGCCAGCGCTGCGCGCTGGCTGCCCTGCGCGACTCGCGCCCGTGGCCCGGCGCCGAACTCGCTACGTTCGCCTTCGGCTCGCTGCGCTCGGGCAACGGCGCCGAGTTCGATCACGAAGCGCGCTCGCGCGCGCGGCCACGGGCGCTGCGTTGCTCGGCGCCTCCGAGGCGCGCCGCCGCCCGCGCGCACGGCGCTTTGCGACATCGACGAGCACTGCGAA
>CALIDR010000016.1 GCA_938022295.1 uncultured Burkholderiaceae bacterium | reverse complement strand
CGCCTACACGATGGCCAAGTACGGCATGAGCATGTGCACGCTCGGCCACGCGGCCGAATTCGCGCGCCACGGCATCGGCGTCAACAGCCTGTGGCCGCGCACCGCGATCGCCACCGCCGCGCTGCAGATGATCCCCGGCGTCGACCTGAACAAGTGCCGCAAGCCCGAGATCCTGGCCGACGCCGCGTACCTGATCCTCACCAGCGACGCGAAGACGACGACCGGCAACTTCTTCATCGACGACACGCTGCTCGCGCAGCACGGCGTGACCGACTTCGACCGCTACGCCGTCGTGCCGGGCACGACCGACTTCATCCCCGACTTCTTCGTCGACTGAGCGTCGACCGCTGCCCGGTTGCCAAGGCCGGCGCTCGTGTCCAGAATCGCCGATCGGTGACCCGGTGCACTGGGCGCGCCGCGGACGAGGAGAGACGGTCGTGTCGTTGGGAAATCCGCGCCGGCGGCTGCGCTGGCCGGTGGGCACCGCCTGCTGCGCGCTTGCGGTGCTGTCGGCCCACGCCGGGGCCATTCATGGCACGCTGACCCGCGGCGGCCAGCCGCTGGCCCGGGTGCCGGTGTCGCTCGTCTGCGGCGGCGAGGAAGTGAGGGCTTTCTCGGGCCCGCAGGGCCAGTACGTGCTGACCCATCCGGCGAGCGGCCGCTGCACGCTGACCGTGGAAGGCGCAAGTGCCGAAGTGCCGGTGGCCGACCCGCCGGTGCGAGCCGACTTCGAGGTGCCGCCGGGCGGGGCGGCGCTGATCCGCCGCTGATCGAAACGCTGCGCGCGCATGACCACGCCGTCTCCCGCCGCCGACGAGACCTCGCCCGGCGCCCGGCTGTTCGCCTTCCTGCGCTGGCTCGTCGAGCGCGGCGCGCTGCCGCTGGCGCTCGTGATGGCGCCGATCCTCTACCAGCGCCAAGTCGCCGTCGAGGCACAGGCCAGCCGCGAAGCGGCCGAGCGCCTCGCGCGCGAGAACCAGGAGTTCCGCCTCTACATCGAGCTGCTCAACAAGCGCGAGGAAGCCGACACCCAGGTGCGGCGCGGCCTGTTCGACCGCCTGCTCGGCAGCTACCTCGACCCCGGGTCCGACAACGTCGACGAGCGCCTCGTCGCGCTCGAGATGCTGACGCTGAACTTCCACGATTCGCTGAACCTCAGCCCGCTGTTCTGGGACCTCGACCGCCTCATGCAGGCCCGTCCCGACGCCGACCGGCGCCGGCTGCGCGCCGAGCTCGATCGCATTGCGCGCGAGGTCAAGCAGCGTCAGGCGGCCGTGCTCGAGGTCGACGGCTTCCGGCAGGCCTGGTACGTCGACTTCTCGTACCTCTACGACGGCGCCT
The DNA here is from genome assembly GCA_938022295.1 of uncultured Burkholderiaceae bacterium. Lineage (GTDB taxonomy): Bacteria > Pseudomonadota > Gammaproteobacteria > Burkholderiales > Burkholderiaceae_C > Calidifontimicrobium. The sequence continues at coordinate 4,736 of CALIDR010000016.1, read as the reverse complement.
CGCCGCCGAGCGTCGAGACGGACGCGCCGTACCGCGGCGACGACCCGGCGCGCGCCGGGACGAGGCGGCAGTTCACGATACAGGTGCTCAGGCACGAGCCCGACAGCCGCCGACTGTTCGTGCTCGTGCAGTCGCGTGCGCTGCCCGACGGCGCGCTGCAGTACTTCTCGTTCTGGCTCGACCCGTACGACCTGCCGCTGCTGAACTACAGCCGGCTGTCGGCCGACGAGCGCTTCGCCGTCTTCGTCGAGGACTACCGCGCCGACCTGAACTACGCCAACCTGTGGATGCTGTACTTCCCGAGCACGCGCAGCGGCGCCAAGGACCGGCCGTACATCGACGACCTGATCGCGCGTCTGCGGCCGCACACGGGCAGTGCGGCGGCCCATGGGCCGCTCACGTTCAGCGCTCCGGCCGCCGGGCCGGCGAGCGCGCCAACGCGCTGACGCTGCGGCGTCGCGCCCGCTGCGCGACGGTTCGTCAGGCCGGCCGCGGCACCGGCCGCGGCTTGCCCTGGGCGTCGGTGGCCACGTACGTCAGCGTCGCCTCGGTGACCTTGACGACGTCGTGCTGCGTCGACAGGTGCTGCGCGTAGACCTCGACGTTGACCGTGATCGACGTGCGGCCGATGCGCACGATCTCGGCGTAGAAGCTCAGCAGGTCGCCCACGCGCACGGGCTGCTTGAACACGAACTGGTTCACCGCCACGGTGGCCATGCGCCCCTGCACCAGGCGCGCCGGCAGCACCGCGCCGGCCAGGTCGACCTGCGCCATCACCCAGCCGCCGAAGATGTCGCCGTTGGCGTTGACGTCGGCGGGCATCGGGATCACGCGCATCACCAGCTCCTTGTCGGTGGGCAGCGCGACGCCGGCCGGGCGCGAGTCGGTGGACATGGGCATCATTGAGGGTTCGACGACCGGTTCATTCTCACACGATGCGCGCGCTCGCCCGCGACACCACCGCCACGCTGCACGCGGCCGACCCGGCGCAGCGCCGCTCCGACTGGGGCACCCTCGCCCGGCTGCTGCCGTACCTGTGGCACTACCGCTGGCGGGTGGCGCTGGCGCTGTCGTTCATGCTCGCCGCCAAGGTCGCCAACGTCGGCGTGCCGGTGCTGCTGAAGAACCTGGTCGACAGCCTCGCGATCCGGCCCGGCGACGCGGCCGCGCTGCTCGTCGTGCCGGCGGGCCTGATCGTGGCCTACGGCGCGCTGCGGCTGTCGACGACGCTGTTCACCGAGCTGCGCGAGCTGATCTTCGCCAAGGCCACCGAAGGCGCGGCGCGCAGCATCTCGCTGCAGGTCTTCCGCCACCTGCACGCGCTGTCGCTGCGCTTCCACCTCGAGCGCCAGACCGGCGGCATGACGCGCGACATCGAGCGCGGCACGCGCGCGGTGCACTCGCTGATCTCGTATTCGCTCTACAGCATCCTGCCCACGCTGATCGAGGTCGGCCTCGTGCTCGGCTTCCTGGCCTGGAAGTTCGACCCCGCGTTCGCCTGGATCACGCTCGCCGCGCTCGTCGTCTACGTCGCCTTCACGGTCGTCGTCACCGAGTGGCGCACCCAGTTCCGCCGCCGCATGAACGAGCTCGACGCGAGCGCCCACACGCGCGCGATCGACTCGCTGCTGAACTACGAGACCGTCAAGTACTTCAACAACGAGGACTTCGAGGCCCGGCGCTACGACGAGAACCTCGAGCGCCTGCGCCGCGCGGCGCTGAAGAGCCAGAGCACGCTGTCGCTGCTGAACACCGGCCAGCAGCTGATCATCGCGGTGGCGCTGGTGGCGATGCTGTGGCGGGCCACCGCCGGCGTCGTCGCCGGCACGATGACGCTCGGCGACCTGGTGATGATCAACGCCTTCATGATCCAGCTGTACATCCCGCTGAACTTCCTCGGCGTGCTGTACCGCGAGATCAAGCAGAGCCTGACCGACCTCGACAAGATGTTCGCCCTGCTCGAGCGCGAGCGCGAGGTGGCCGACGCGCCCGGCGCGCCGGATCTCGTCGTCACCCGCGGCGTCGTGCGCTTCGAGGACGTCTCGTTCGCCTACGAGCCGGCGCGGCCGATCCTGCACCACGTCTCGTTCGAGATCCCGGCGGGCAAGACGGTGGCCGTCGTCGGCCCGTCGGGGGCCGGCAAGAGCACGCTGGCGCGGCTGCTGTTCCGCTTCTACGACGTCACCGGCGGGCGCATCACGATCGACGGCCAGGACATCCGCACCGTCACCCAGGCGAGCCTGCGCCGCGCGATCGGCATCGTGCCGCAGGACACGGTGCTGTTCAACGACACCGTCGAGTACAACATCGCCTACGGCCGCCCGGGCGCGAGCCGCGACGAGGTGATCGCCGCCGCCAAGGCGGCGCACATCCACGACTTCGTCGCCTCCACCCCGCGCGGCTACGACACGATGGTCGGCGAGCGCGGCCTGAAGCTCTCCGGCGGCGAGAAGCAGCGCGTGGCGATCGCGCGCACGCTGCTGAAGAACCCGCCGATCCTGATCTTCGACGAGGCGACCTCGGCGCTCGACTCGGCCAACGAACGCGCGATCCAGGCCGAGCTCAAGAGCGCCGCGCAGGGCAAGACGGCTCTCGTCATCGCGCACCGGCTGAGCACCGTCGTCGACGCGCACGCCATCGTCGTGTTCGAGCACGGGCGCATCGTCGAGCAGGGCAGCCACGCCGAGCTGCTCGCGCGCGACGGCGTCTACGCCCGCATGTGGCGGCTGCAGCAAAGCGGCGGCGACATCGACCGCATGGCCGACGCCGCGCCGCTGCCCGCCGCCGGCGGCGCCTGACCGAGAATCGGCCGATGCGCGACACCCTGACGCTGACCCGCCCCGACGACTGGCACCTGCACCTGCGCGACGGCGCGGCGCTGGCGGCCGTGCTGCCGCACACCGCGCGCCAGTTCGCGCGCGCGATCGTGATGCCGAACCTGAAGCCGCCGGTGACGACGGCGGCGATGGCGGCGGCGTACCGCGAGCGCATCGGGGCCGCGCTGCCCGCAGGCGCCGACTTCACGCCGCTGATGACGCTGTACCTGACCGACCGGCTGCCGCCCGACGAGATCCGGCGCGCGAAGGAGGCCGGCGTCGTCGCCGTCAAGCTCTACCCGGCCGGCGCGACGACGCACAGCGACGCCGGCGTCACCGACATCCGCAGGACGTACCCGACGCTCGAGGCGATGCAGCGCGAGGGCCTGCCGCTGCTCGTGCACGGCGAGGTCACCGACCCGGCGGTCGACGTCTTCGACCGCGAGGCGGTGTTCGTCGAGCGCGTGCTGCAGCCGCTGCGGCGCGACTTCCCGGCGCTGAAGATCGTCCTCGAGCACGTCACGACGGCCGACGCGGTGCAGTGGGTGCGCGCCGCCGAAGGGCCCACCGGCGCCACGATCACCGCCCACCACCTGCTGTACAACCGCAACGCGCTCTTCGCCGGCGGTCTGCGCCCGCACTGGTACTGCCTGCCGGTGCTCAAGCGCGAGCGCCACCGCCAGGCGCTGGTGGCCGCCGCCACCTCGGGCGACCGGCGGTTCTTCCTCGGCACCGACAGCGCGCCGCACGCCAAGCACCTGAAGGAGCACGCCTGCGGCTGCGCCGGCTGCTACACGGCGCTGTGCGCGCTCGAGCTCTACGCCGAGGCGTTCGAGGCCGCCGGCGCGCTCGACCGCCTCGAGGGCTTCGCGAGCTTCCACGGCGCCGACTTCTACGGCCTGCCGCGCAACCGCGGCACCGTCACACTGAAGCGCGAGCCGTGGACGCTGCCCGAGACGGTGCCGTTCGGCGACGCCGTGCTCGAGCCGCTGCGCGGCGGCGAGACGCTGGCGTGGCGGATGGTGTAGCGGCGCGGCCGCTCGCCCCCGCGGACGAAGCGATGCCGGCCCCGCCCGACCCGCAGGCCGACGCCATCGTCGACGCCGCGCTGCAGCTCGCCGCGCTGCGCGGGTGGGATGCGGTGCACCTGCACGAGGTGGCGCGCGCGGCGGGGGTGACGCTGGCCGACGTGGCGCGCCACTTCGACCACAAGGACGCCGTGGCCGAGGCCTGGTTCGACCGCGCCGACCGGGCGCTGCTCGCCGCCGCGCAGACGCCCGGATGGGGTGCGATGTCGCCGCGCGGGCGGCTGCACGGCGCGGTCGCGGCCTGGCTCGGCGCGCTCGCGCCGCACCGGGCGCTGGCGCGCCAGATGGTGGGCTACAAGCTGCAGCCCGAGCACGTGCACCTGCAGGTGCAGGCGCTGCTGCGCATCAGCCGCACCGTGCAGTGGCTGCGCGAAGTGGCGGCGCTGCCGGGCACGGGCTGGCGGCGCGAGGCCGAGGAGGCCGCGCTGAGCGCGATCTTCGTCGCCACGTTCGTGCACTGGCTGCGCGACGGGTCGGCAGGCGCCGAGCGCACGCTCGCCTTCCTCGACCGCCGGCTCGCCGCGGCCGAGCGCGTGGCGCGCTGGCTGCCCGGCTGAGCGGCCCGCCGGCGGCGGCCAGGCGCCGATGGACACCGTGACCCACGCGCTGCTCGGCGCGCTGGCCGCGTGCGCCGTCGCGCCCCGGCGCGCCGCCGCGCCGGCCACGCTCGCGCCGCGCGAGCGACTCGCGCTCGGCGCCGCGGCCGGCGCATTCCCGGACGTCGACTTCGCCGCCTTCGCACTCGACCCGCTGCGCTTCCTCGCCGACTGGCACCAGGGTCCGACGCACTCGCTGGTGCTGCTGCCGCTGTGGGCGGCGGCGATCGCCGCGG